>NZ_JBQQCG010000010.1:0-200548 GCF_052245575.1 Streptomyces sp. 2A115
GCGCGATCTTCAGAGCGGCCAGAGGCGCCTTGAGGGCCGCCCCGACAGCCCACGACAGAGGCGGCGAGTACGCCTCGGGATCGAAGATCCGGCCCCGCCCCCCACGCCGACCCGGGTCCACGAAGACGGCGTCGTACGAGGACGTGTCGACCTCCGTGACATCCGCCTCCCGCACCTCGATCAGGTCGGCGAGCCCGAGCGCGTCGGCGTTCGCCCGCGCCACCGCGCAGGTCAGCGGGTCCCGGTCGACGGCGAGAACACGGATCCCGGCACGGGCGAGCGCGATCGCGTCACCCCCGATGCCGCAGCACAGATCGGCGACGGAACGCACGCCGAGCTCCTGGAAACGCCCGGCACGGTACGCCGCGACGGTCGCCCGGGTCGCCTGCTCCACCCCGTTCGCAGTGAAGAACATCCGCCCCGCGTCGGCCGCACCGAACTTCACCACGGCCCGCTGCCGCAACCGGGCCTGCCCGAGCGCCGCCGAGACGAGCCCGACGGGGTGCTCTCGCCGCAGCCGCGTGGCCACGGCCAACTCCTGCGCCGGTTCGGTGCCGCGCACCTCGTCGAGCAGGGCATGGCCCTCCGGGGTGAGGAGCGAGACGAAGGAGTCCAGCGGATCGAGGTCGTTCACCGACCCATTGTGGGCCAGTCGGTGGATGACGCGCGTCCGGTGGCGGTGACGGCGACGTCAGTCCGGCCGCCGGCCAACAGCTGCTGAGGCCCCACCCGCCCGGGCCCTGGACGCCGACGCCTACGCCTATGCCTCCGAACTCGGCCTACGAGCCGGCGCACGCGCGGCGCAGCCGGCTCGCCGCCGCCCGCACGCGGTGAGGTCGGCGAAGACCCCGCTGCCCACACCCCAGGCTCCGCGAAGCAGCCGCACATCACCACCCGCAAGGGCTTCGAGGTGGACGGTCAGGAAAACCTCCCGCCGGTCTTCACGACCATCCCCACCAAGGACAGGGCTCACGGAGACGACGCCCCGGATACCGACCCGCATCCAGCGGCAGGGCTCCACGCGGGCTCGCCTGGAGGACTATCTCCAGGCCCGGCCAGTCCGACGTCTGGGACGAGGCCGTTCAGGCCGAAAGCGGGGGTCTGGGGGCGGCAGCCCCCCAGGTACGCCCACCCCGTCTCCGGGTGAGACCCCCACCTCCGGGTGACCCAAAGTCCGGCTCCGCGCCGCGGGCAACTGGCACTCCGCTTGACCGAGTGCTAATCACAGTCATAGTCTCAGCTCTGGCACTCCCCCTAGGAGAGTGCCAATAGCGACGGGCAGGTCCGGCACCCGCGACGACGGATCCACCTGGTCGCCACCTCAGACAGTTAACCCCGTGAGATCTCCGAAGGGGGAGGTCGGATCGTGACGACCACCAGCTCCAAGGTTGCCATCAAGCCGCTCGAGGACCGCATTGTGGTCCAGCCGCTGGATGCCGAGCAGACCACGGCCTCTGGCCTGGTCATCCCGGACACCGCGAAGGAGAAGCCCCAGGAGGGCGTCGTCCTTGCGGTGGGCCCGGGTCGGTTCGAGAACGGCGAGCGCCTGCCGCTCGACGTGAAGACCGGCGACATCGTGCTGTACAGCAAGTACGGCGGCACCGAGGTGAAGTACAACGGCGAGGAGTACCTCGTCCTCTCGGCCCGCGACGTGCTCGCGATCATCGAGAAGTAATTCACCTCAGCATTACTGCTTGCAGAACTGCGCCCCTGGCCCCCGCGACCATAAGAAGCCGGGCGTCGGGGGCGCAGTTCGTTCACTCCTAGACCCACACCTCTAGATTTCCGAGAGGGCAAACGCTCCCATGGCGAAGATCCTGAAGTTCGACGAGGACGCCCGTCGCGCCCTCGAGCGCGGCGTCAACAAGCTTGCCGACACGGTCAAGGTGACGATCGGCCCCAAGGGCCGCAACGTCGTCATCGACAAGAAGTTCGGCGCACCCACCATCACCAACGACGGTGTCACCATCGCCCGCGAGGTCGAGGTCGACGACCCGTACGAGAACCTCGGCGTCCAGCTGGTGAAGGAGGTGGCGACCAAGACCAACGACGTAGCGGGTGACGGTACGACCACCGCCACCGTGCTGGCCCAGGCGCTGGTCCGCGAAGGCCTGCGGAACGTCGCCGCGGGCGCCTCCCCGGCCGCCCTGAAGAAGGGCATCGACGCCGCGGTCAAGGCCATCTCCGCGGAGCTCCTCGCGACGGCTCGCCCGATCGACGAGAAGTCCGACATCGCCGCTGTGGCCGGTCTGTCCGCCCAGGACAGCCAGGTCGGCGAGCTCATCGCCGAGGCGATGGACAAGGTCGGCAAGGACGGTGTCATCACCGTCGAGGAGTCCAACACCTTCGGTCTGGAGCTGGACTTCACCGAGGGCATGGCCTTCGACAAGGGCTACCTGTCCCCGTACATGGTGTCCGACCAGGAGCGTATGGAGGCCGTCCTCGACGACCCGTACATCCTGATCCACCAGGGCAAGATCTCCTCCATCCAGGACATGCTGCCCCTGCTGGAGAAGGTCATCCAGACCAACTCCTCCAAGCCGCTGCTGATCATCGCCGAGGACGTCGAGGGCGAGGCCCTGTCGACCCTGGTCGTGAACAAGATCCGCGGCACGTTCAACGCGGTGGCCGTCAAGGCCCCCGGCTTCGGTGACCGCCGCAAGGCGATGCTCGGCGACATGGCCACCCTCACCGGTGCCACGGTCATCGCCGAGGAGGTCGGCCTCAAGCTCGACCAGGTCGGCCTGGACGTGCTGGGCACCGCCCGCCGCGTCACCGTCACCAAGGACGACACGACGATCGTCGACGGCGGCGGCAACAGCGCCGACGTGGTCGGCCGGGTCAACCAGATCAAGGCCGAGATCGAGTCCACGGACTCCGACTGGGACCGAGAGAAGCTCCAGGAGCGCCTCGCGAAGCTGGCCGGCGGCGTGTGCGTGATCAAGGTCGGCGCCGCCACCGAGGTGGAGCTGAAGGAGAAGAAGCACCGTCTCGAGGACGCCATCTCCGCGACCCGCGCCGCGGTCGAGGAGGGCATCGTCTCCGGTGGTGGCTCCGCGCTCGTCCACGCCGCCAAGGTCCTGGAGGGCGGTCTCGACAAGACCGGCGACGAGGCCACCGGTGTCGCGGTCGTCCGCCGCGCCGTCGTCGAGCCGCTGCGCTGGATCGCCGAGAACGCCGGCCTGGAGGGTTACGTCATCACCGCCAAGGTCGCCGAGCTCGAGGCGGGCCAGGGCTTCAACGCCGCCACCGGCGAGTACGGCGACCTGGTGAAGGCCGGTGTCATCGACCCGGTCAAGGTCACCCGCTCCGCCCTGGAGAACGCCGCCTCCATCGCCTCCCTGCTCCTCACGACCGAGACCCTGGTCGTCGAGAAGCCGGCCGAGGAAGAGGCCGAGGCCGGTCACGGCCACGGTCACGGCCACTCCCACTGAGGTTCGTAGCCGACAGCTGAGGCCCGGTTCCCCCGCGGGGAACCGGGCCTCAGCCTTTCGCCCGCTACGTCTCGAGAGGCCTTCGCCCGTTACGCCTCGAGTTACACCTCGAGCTGCTCGAGCGCGCCGAGCTGTCCCATCAGCCCCAGCATGTCGTACTGCCACCAGGTCTCGGCGATCTTCCCGTCCTCATGGCAGCGGAAGATGGTCGTTCCGGTCATGCCGACCTTCTTGCCGGACGCCGAGATGCCCAGGAAGTCGCCCTTGTGCGTGGCGTCCCACGTCCAGCGTGCACAGACCCGGTCGCCCTGGGAGATCACGTCCTCGATCGTGAACGTGAAGTCGAACCCGTCGCGCCACATGCGGATGTCGCGCCGGATCGCGTCCAGTCCGATGCTGTCCTGCTGGTTGGCGGGATTGTGGTCGTGGCAGTCCTCGGCGATCAGGTCATTGAGCGGCGGAAGCTCACCCTTGGTGCCCAAGGTCTCGAAGAACCTGCGGATGTTGACCGCGTACAGCTGCTCGTCGCGGACCACGTCCAGGTCCGTGAATGTCGGCATCTCGTCGCACAGAGCCACCATCTCCCGGAAGATCCTGTCGGTCTCCGGAAGGTTCGAGTTCCGCATCGCTTCCTCGTACGACGGAAACTCCACGATCTCGATGAAGTGCGACGCGTCGGACCGGTCCTTCCCGATCACGTTGTGCGTCGCGGTCCTCTTCCCCTTGGTCTGCTCGACCCAGGTGTCCATGAGCCGGTTCATCTCATCGAACCGGCTCGTCTTGCAGTCGATCAACTGTACGAATGTCATGGCGCCGCCTTCCGGCCCCCCAGATCCGATGGAATACGCCCATTTTAGTGAAAATCCCCTCCGGCCACCGCTCAGGCCGAAGGGGATTCCGATGTGCATGGCGTTCCGCATAACGGTGCCACCGGGGTCACTGCGGCCCGTACTTCCGCCCCGTCTTCGAGCTGATCCCGCCGAGCAGCGCCCGCGGCGTCACCTTCACCACACCCATCATGGCCTTGTACCGCGGGTCCGGAATGGACAGCGACTTGCCACGCGCCAGGTCGGCGAGCGCGGAGGCGACCACCTTGTCCGCGTCGAGCCACATCCAGTTGGGGATGTTGTCCGTGCCCATCCCGGCCCGTTCGTGGAACTCGGTCCGCACGAAACCGGGGCACAGCGCCATCAGCCGTACGCCGCTGCCGGCCAGGTCCTTCGCCGCGCCCTGCGTGAACTGCACGACCCACGCCTTCGACGCCCCGTACGTGCCGCGCGGCACGAAGGCGGCCACCGACGCCACATTGACGACGCCTCCACGGCCGCGCTCCCGCATGGACTCGGTCGCCGCCGAGGTCAGCCGGAGCACCGCCTCGCAGTGCACCTTGAGCATCATCAACTCGTCCGCCATCGGTACATCCAGATAGCGGCCCTTGTTGCCGAAGCCCGCGTTGTTGACCAGCAGGTCGACGGCGTTCCTGCGGTCCGAGAGGCGGGTGGCCACCGCCTCGATGCCCTTGTCCGTCGCCAGATCCGCCGTCAGCACCTCCGCCTCGATGCCGTGCCGGTCGTGCAACTCGGTCGCCTGCTCGCCAAGTCGCTCCGTGTCACGCGCCACCAGCACGAGGTTGTGCCCGTCGGAGGCCAGCCGCCGCGCGAAGGCGGCACCGATGCCCGCGGTCGATCCCGTAATCAAAGCCGTTGTCATGCGCCAAGATTAGTGACCCGGCGAGCGGTCTCCGCTCGCCGGAACCCCTACTTCCGGTGTCCGCCCCTCACGCCCCGTCGGCGCCGCACAACAGGTCACGCCTCCGCGCTCATCCCTCACCCTGGCCGTACTTCTCCACGTACCTCCGCGCTGTCTCCAGGTCCCCCGGATGCAGCGCGTCCGCCGCCGCCAAAACCCGCGGCAGCAAACCCCGTTCGGTCGTCGTCGCACGGAACTGGAAGGCGACGGTCACCTCGTGATCAGGCCGGTGCACGATCTCGATCGGATCGCCCGCCCGTATCTCTCCGGGCTCGATCACCCGCAGATACGCACCGGGCGCACCCTTCGCGGTGAACCGCTTGACCCATCCCTTCTCACCCATATGGCCTTGGAAGGTGAGGCAGGGAATCCTTCCGGAGGTGACCTCGAGAACGACCTCGGATCCAATGCGCCAGCGCTCCCCGATCTTCGCGCCGGAGACGTCGAGCCCTTCCGTCGTGAGGTTCTCGCCGAACGACCCGCCGGCCAGCGGCCGCCCCAACTCGCGCTCCCAGTCGTCGAGGTCCTCGCGAGCGACGGCGTAAACGGCCTGGTCGTCCCCGCCGTGATGCCGCGTCTCGCACACGGCGTCCCCGGCGAGACCGCTCGCGCCGACCCCCTTCGGCCCGGGCGCCGCCACCCGCACGGGCCCGTCCACCGGTCGCTTGTCCATCCCGGTCACGCCGTCGGCCTGGTCCGTGTACGGCACGGCCTTGGGCCGGCCCAGATTCAGAGACAGAAGCTTCATGACGGCACGCTAGGCGATCCGAGCCAAAGCGTCGACGTAATATTCGCCGCCCTGTCCAAGACTCACTTATGCTCGAAGGGTGATCGAAGCCCGTCATCTCCGTGTGCTGCGCGCCGTCGCCGGCACCGGCTCCTTCTCGGCGGCGGGACGAGAACTGGGCTGCACCCAGCCCGCCGTCAGCCAGCAGATGAAGGCCCTCGAAGCCTCCGTCGGCACGCCGCTGCTGATCCGCACGGGTCGTGAGATGCGCCTGACCCAGGCCGGCGAGGCCCTCGTGCGGCATGCGGCGGGCATCATCGCCGGGCTGACGGCCGCCGAGGAGGAGGTCGCCGCGATCGCGGGCCTGCGCGCCGGCCGGGTGCGCCTGGTCTCGTTCCCCAGCGGCAGTTCCACGCTCGTACCGACCGCGCTGGCCGCCCTGCGCGCCGCGCACCCCGGCACGCGGGTCTCCCTGGAGGAGGCCGAGCCGCCCCGCTCGGTCGAGATGCTCCGTGAAGGCGACTGCGATGTGACGCTCGCCTTCAGATATGAGCAGCGGCGCGAAGCGCCTCTGAACAAGGGCGGTGGTGCGAGACGGGTGGGCGAGGGCGCGGCGGGCGTGGAGGAGTGGGACGACCTGGTGGTACGTCCCCTGCTGAGGGACCGGCTCGTCGGCCTGGTCCCCGAAGGACACCGGCTGGCCAAGGCGCGGTCGGTCGCCATCGGCGAACTCGCCGACGAGCCGTGGATCGCCGGCTGCCCCCGCTGCCGCGCCCAGCTGGTCGAGGTCTGCGAGAACGCGGGCTTCACGCCCCGCATCGACTTCGCGACCGACGACTACCCGGCCGTGGTCGGCCTGGTCGGAGCGGGCCTCGGCGTCGCGGTCCTCCCCGAGCTCGCCATCGAGTCCGTACGCCCCAAGGGCGCCCGCACCGTGACGGTGGAACCCGCGCTGCGCCGGGAGATCGTCGCGCTCACCCTCCCGGACCTGGCCCAAGTGCCGGCGGTGGCGGCCACGCTGGACCAGCTCGCCCGGGCCGCGGCGCGCTGAGCCCCACAGACCCGGTATGCCCCGGGGGGCGAAAAGTAGGGGCACACGCGCGCGTACCCAATGCAGAAACGTTCCTTCAGTTGTGCGACGGTGCGCCACCGCTCGACGCCGACGCCGAGACCAGGCGGTTGCGCGCCCGGCCCATGAGTTCCTCGCGCTCGTCCTCGGTCAGCCCGCCCCATACGCCGTACGGCTCGCGCACCGCCAAGGCGTGGGCCGCGCACTCCGCGCGTACCGGGCACCTCATACAGACCTCTTTGGCCGAGTTCTCGCGAGCGCTCCGTGCCGCACCACGCTCCCCCTCGGGGTGGAAGAAGAGCGAACTGTCGACTCCGCGGCAGGCCGCGAGGAGCTGCCAGTCCCACAGATCCGCGTTGGGTCCGGGAAGGCGGGAGAAATCTGCCATTGCGTTGTCCCCTTGTAGCCGTTCTGGCCGGTTACATGACCATGATCGTACATCTGCGATCTAAGGAGATGAAAATATGACTCATGGCGAATCTAGCCTCAGACACTGAGAAATGGGAAGAAAAACGGCTAAATGGGGCATGGCTTGTGATGAAACCTTGAGGGTCCGTTGCGGGTGTCTGCACCGTGTCCACCCCCTCACGTAGAGTGCCGAAGGTGGCTCACGGCCCCGTAACTCTTTCGAGTGACCGTCGTTGAGAGTGCGGAGGCGGTTGAAAGAACAAGCGCTCGGGCAAGCGTCCGAGTCGGTCGACCGCACAGGTGACATTTCGTACCAGCCTGGAGGCTCAAGGTGACGCGCATCAGCTGCGGAGGACGGTCATGACATCCGTCCTCGTCTGCGACGACTCCCCGCTTGCCCGAGAAGCGCTCCGCCGCGCGGTGGCGACCGTGCCCGGTGTCGAGCGCGTGACCACGGCGGCCAACGGCGAGGAAGTCCTCCGCCGCTGGGGTGCCGACCGTTCGGACCTGATTCTGATGGACGTACGCATGCCCGGTCTGGGCGGCGTGGAGACGGTCCGGCGGCTGCTGTCCGCCGACCCCGGTGCGCGCATCATCATGCTCACCGTCGCCGAGGATCTGGACGGTGTCGCGCTCGCGGTCGCCGCCGGGGCCCGCGGCTATCTCCACAAGGACGCTTCCCGCGCGGAATTGCGTGCGACCGTCACCCAGGCCCTCGCGGACCCGACCTGGCGGCTCGCCCCGCGCAGACTGCGGTCGGCCGAGATGGGTGCCGCGCCCACGCTCACCGCGCGTGAGATCCAGGTCCTGGAGGGCATGAGCCACGGCCGGTCGAACGCGGAGATCGGTCGTGAGCTGTTCCTTTCCGAGGACACGGTCAAGACCCACGCCCGACGGCTGTTCAAGAAGCTCGGCGCCTCGGACCGCGCGCACGCGGTGGCGCTCGGCTTCCGGTGGGGCCTGGTCCGCTAGGTGAACCGTCACGGGGGTACGGTCATCCCCGCCCGCAGAACAGCGGGTGGGGCGGGGCCCGACGGGGGAACGAAGTCAGCCGTTCTTGTGCCCGATCCCGGTTTCCCGGCGGATGCCGCATCCTTGAGGTGTGGAGTTCCTCGGGAACGAGTCGGTCGAGCGGGAGGGGAGGGCGCAGGATATGAGTTCCGGCGCACCTGCTCATAACGCTTCGGTGCACAACTACGGACGCGGTGCCACGGATCGGACGACGCCAAGGCACCATGGACCGATGCGCGACGACGAGGCGGCCTCTGCCCAAGGGGCGATTGGGTCGCTCGTCCATCGTGCTGTGGAGGGCGACGAGCAGGCCACGCACGACCTCCTCGCCCATGTCCATCCGCTCGCGATCCGGTACTGCCGCACGCGGCTGTCCCGACTGCCGGGCGACGCGCGGCACTTCGTGGAGGACCTCGCGCAGGAGGTTTGCGTAGCGGTGCTTCTGGCGCTGCCGCGCTACAAGGACACCGGGCGCCCCTTCGAGGCCTTCGTCTTCGCCATCGCCGCGCACAAGGTCGCCGATCTGCAGCGCGCCGCGATGCGCCATCCCGGCTCGACGGCGGTGCCGTCGGACGAGATGCCCGAGCGGCCGGACGACTCGCTCGGCCCCGAGGAGCGCGCCCTCCTCAGCAGCGACGCCGAGTGGGCCAAGAAGCTCCTGGCCAACCTCCCCGAGAACCAGCGGGAGCTACTCCTGCTGAGGATCGCGGTGGGCCTCACGGCGGAGGAGACGGGCCAGATGTTGGGAATGTCACCGGGGGCGGTCCGAGTGGCCCAGCACAGGGCCCTGAACCGCCTGAGGGCGCTGGCGGAGCAGTAGCGGGTCTTCTTCATCGCGGCTGGCGCGCGCACGCCTCGCAGGGTTGGCGCGCCGCCTGCGTCGTAGGGCTGTGCGGCCTGTGCCGCCTGCCTCGCCGCAGGGCTGATGTGCGGTTGGTCTCTCGCCGGGACGCGTTCTGTCGGGCTGATCACTGACGAGGAGAGCATTCGTCGGGTCGCGCTCCGGCGCTCGACGGTCCCATCCGGCCGGCCGGCCGCGCGGGAATTCTGTCGGACCGGTGGCCGCCAGACCGGCGCTTTCCAGGAGCTACTCAGCCGGGTTGGCGTCCGCTCGGGCCCGGACCCATCGGGTCGTTGTCTCGTCGGGGTCGGCGTCCCCTGCGGGCTCCATTCAGTGGGGTTGCGTCATCGAGACGACATCCCGCCAGGCCCGTATCGCGGGGCGGGAGCGTTCCGTCAGGCCGGTATCTCCTCGCGTCGGCCTCCTGGCAGGATGGTTTTTCTCGTTGGAATGGCAAATTTTTTACCGCCGCGATGACCGACGTACGGGTCGGTGTGGACCGGCGGTGGCGGGCAGAGGCCGACCACGGCCCAGGTCTCCCGGAGGGTGACGGCGCCGGGTGAGCAGAGAAGACGCCCCGCCCGTAGGAAGCTACGAAGCCGAGGGGCACCGTAACCGTGGAATGAGAGAGCCATGCTTCCCGTTAGCATGGACATCCGCACCGATCAAGGCCATTTGGGGAAGGTGTCATGACTGCCAACGTCGACGGAGTGCCCGAGAAATTCGCGACACTCGGGCTGACCTACGACGACGTGCTGCTGCTGCCGGGCGCCTCTGAAGTGCTGCCCAACGCGGTCGACACCTCGTCCCGCATCTCCCGCAACGTGCGCGTGAACATCCCGCTGCTCTCGGCGGCGATGGACAAGGTGACCGAGTCCCGCATGGCGATCGCCATGGCCCGCCAGGGCGGTGTCGGCGTGCTGCACCGCAACCTGTCCATCGAGGACCAGGTCAACCAGGTCGACCTGGTGAAGCGCTCCGAGTCCGGCATGGTCACCGACCCGATCACCGTGCACCCGGACGCGACGCTCGCCGAGGCCGACGCGCTGTGCGCCAAGTTCCGCATCAGCGGCGTGCCGGTCACCGACGGCAACGGCAAGCTGCTCGGCATCGTCACCAACCGCGACATGGCCTTCGAGACCGACCGCTCCCGTCAGGTGCGCGAGGTCATGACCCCGATGCCCCTGGTCACCGGCAAGGTCGGCATCTCCGGCAACGACGCCATGCAGCTGCTGCGCCGCCACAAGATCGAGAAGCTTCCGCTGGTCGACGACGCGGGAGTTCTCAAGGGCCTCATCACGGTCAAGGACTTCGTGAAGGCCGAGAAGTACCCGAACGCCGCGAAGGATGGGGAGGGCCGCCTCCTCGTCGGTGCCGCCGTGGGCGCGAGCCCCGAGGCGCTGGAGCGCGCCCAGGCGCTCGCCGAGGCCGGCGTGGACTTCCTGATCGTCGACACCTCACACGGGCACAACAGCAACGCCCTCAACTGGATGGCGAAGATCAAGTCGAGCGTCGGCGTCGACGTGATCGGCGGCAACGTCGCCACCCGTGACGGCGCCCAGGCCCTGATCGACGCCGGTGTCGACGGCGTCAAGGTGGGCGTGGGCCCCGGCTCGATCTGTACCACCCGCGTGGTCGCCGGCATCGGTGTCCCACAGGTCACCGCCATCTACGAAGCGGCCCTCGCGGCCCGCGCCGCGGGCGTCCCGGTGATCGGCGACGGCGGCCTGCAGTACTCCGGAGACATCGGCAAGGCGCTGGCCGCCGGTGCCGACACGGTGATGCTGGGCAGCCTCCTCGCGGGCTGTGAGGAGTCGCCCGGCGAGCTTCTCTTCATCAACGGCAAGCAGTTCAAGTCGTACCGCGGCATGGGCTCCCTCGGCGCCATGCAGTCCCGGGGCCAGGGCAGGTCGTACTCCAAGGACCGCTACTTCCAGGCCGAGGTGGCATCCGACGACAAGCTCGTACCCGAGGGCATCGAGGGCCAGGTGCCCTACCGCGGCCCGCTGGGCAACGTGCTGCACCAGCTCGTCGGCGGTCTGCGCCAGACCATGGGCTACGTGGGCGCCGCCTCCATCGACGAGATGGAGTCCAAGGGCCGCTTCGTACGGATCACGTCGGCGGGCCTCAAGGAGAGCCACCCGCACGACATCCAGATGACGGTCGAGGCGCCGAACTACAGCCGCGGCCGGTAGCGGTAAACGTGCTCCACGCGCGCGTGGAGCACGTCCACGGGCGGTCCCGGAGGCTCCGGGACCGCTCTTGTCGTATGCGTCGGGGATACTGGAAGGCGCAGAAGCGAAGAGGGAAAGGCCACACACGTGACTGAGATCGAGATCGGGCGCGGCAAGCGCGGCCGCCGGGCGTATGCCTTCGACGACATCGCCGTCGTACCGAGCCGCCGTACGCGAGACCCGAAGGAGGTCTCGATCGCCTGGCAGATCGACGCCTACCGTTTCGAGCTGCCCTTCCTGGCCGCCCCCATGGACTCGGTCGTCTCACCGGCCACCGCCATCCGCATCGGCGAGCTGGGCGGCCTGGGCGTCCTCAACCTCGAAGGCCTCTGGACTCGGTACGAGGACCCGCAGCCGCTCCTCGACGAGATCGTCGAGCTGGACGCCGAGACCGCGACCCGCCGCCTCCAGGAGATCTACACGGCTCCCATCAAGGAGGAGCTGATCGGGCAGCGCATCAAGGAGGTGCGCGACTCGGGCGTGGTCACCGCGGCCGCGCTCTCGCCGCAGCGCACCGCCCAGTTCTCCAAGGCCGTCGTGGACGCGGGCGTCGACATCTTCGTCATCCGCGGTACGACGGTGTCTGCCGAGCACGTCTCGGGCGCCTCCGAGCCGCTGAACCTGAAGCAGTTCATCTACGAGCTGGACGTCCCCGTCATCGTCGGCGGCTGCGCCACGTACACGGCGGCCCTGCACCTGATGCGTACGGGCGCGGCCGGTGTCCTGGTGGGCTTCGGGGGCGGCGCCGCGCACACCACGCGCAACGTGCTGGGCATCCAGGTGCCCATGGCGACGGCGGTGGCGGACGTCGCGGCCGCCCGCCGCGACTACATGGACGAGTCCGGCGGCCGGTACGTGCACGTGATCGCCGACGGTGGTGTCGGCTGGTCCGGCGACCTCCCGAAGGCCATCGCCTGCGGTGCGGACTCCGTGATGATGGGCTCCCCGCTCGCGCGCGCCACCGACGCGCCCGGCAAGGGCAACCACTGGGGCATGGAGGCCGTCAACGACGAGCTGCCACGCGGCAAGAAGGTCGACCTCGGCACGGTCGGCACCATCGAGGAGGTCCTCGCCGGCCCCTCGCACACCCCTGACGGCTCGATGAACTTCTTCGGCGCCCTGCGCCGCGCGATGGCCACGACCGGCTACAGCGAGCTCAAGGAGTTCCAGCGGGTCGAGGTCACGGTGGCGGACTCGCAGCACAAGAGGTAGGCGGCGGTACGACATAAACGACACGAAGGGGCCCGGACCTGCTTGGTCCGGGCCCCTTCGCGTGTCCAAGTCGCCCTGGTGTGGCGCGTTTCACGGAAGGGGGCGCACGGTTGCGTTCGGGGCGAATGCGCGCTGGACGGCCGTGTCGAGGCGATAACGTCCCTGTTCGGCGCCCCGGTTGTGTGGGGTGCCCCCTTCCAAGGACAACGTTCCGGACCCCGGCCCTCGGGGCCCGGCCCGAGTTCCGACGTGCTGCCTACCGGGTCAATGGGTGGCGTCGTGGAAGGGGGCGCCTATGGGCCGCCACCGCAAGCCCACCCGCTGGGACCGGATCCGTCTGCGGACGGTGAAGTGCCGGAGGAGGCGGATCTTGCGGATTTTCGGACGGTGAGCGGCCGCCCCTAGACACAATAGGGGCGGACACCCGTAACCCGTCAGGAGCCTGCCGCAGTACCCCCTGCGGTGGGCTCCACCTTTTGTACGGTACCGGATCCGCCATTGGGCGGCACGGCACCGGAGGAGGGGATCTCGCGGATTTTCGGTTGGTGAGCGGCCGCCCCCATAACCAGTAGGGGCGGACACTTTGTGAACCATCCAGGAGTCCGCCGCAGTACTTCTCTGCCACCTGCGGTGGGCTCTACCTGCCCCTCCTACGCTAGCGGCGGACCCGCCCCGCACGCCACCAGCCCCAGAGGCTCAGCCACCCCCACGCGCCCCCCTTCACAACCTGTGCGCCGCCCCCGTAGGCGTGGCCCCCCGCGTGTCCAGCAGCAGCTGGGCCTTCACCGACAGCCCCTGGAGGTCGTACGTGCGGTGCTGCTGGAGCAGGATCGTCAGGTCGGCGTCGGCGGCCGCCTCGTAGAGCGAGTCCACGCGCGGGACCGGGCGGTCGAGGATGCTCCACGACGGGACGTGGGGGTCGTGGTAGCTGACGGCGGCGCCCAGTTCCATCAGACGGGTCGCGATCTCCCGTGCCGGGGAGCCTTGTTGGTCGGCGAGGTCGGGCTTGTAGGTGACGCCGAGGAGTAGCACGCGCGCGCCGCGGGCCGACTTGCCGTGCTCGTTGAGGAGTTGGGCCGCGCGCTGCATGACGTACTGGGGCATGTGGTTGTTGACCTGCTGGGCCAGCTCGACCATGCGCAGGGAGCGGGTCCTGGGGCCCGCGAGGTCGCGGGGGACCGCGTGGCCGCCCACGCCGGGGCCGGGGCGGAAGGCCTGGAAGCCGAACGGCTTGGTCTCGGCGCAGCGGATGACGTCCCACACGTCGACGCCCATGTCGTGGCAGAGGACGGCCATTTCGTTGACCAGGGCGATGTTGATGTGCCGGTAGTTGGTCTCCAGGAGCTGCACCGTCTCCGCTTCGCGTGGTCCACGCGCGCGTACCACCTTGTCGGTGAGGCGGCCGTAGAAGGCGGCAGCCGACTCGGTGCACGCCGGAGTGAGGCCGCCGATGACCTTCGGGGTGTTGGCGGGTCCGTGGTCGCGGTTCCCGGGGTCGACACGGCTGGGCGAGTACGCGAGGTGGAAGTCGCGTCCGGCCCGTAGCCCAGAGCCCTCTTCGAGGAGCGGACGGAGGAATTCCTCGGTGGTGCCCGGGTACACGGGGGACTCCAGGATCACCGTGGTGTGCGGGCGCAGGTGGTCGGCCAGGCCAGGGTGCGGGCGGCCGCGGTCAGTTGGCCCAGGTCGAGCGCTCCGTCCGGGCCGCGCGGGGTCGGCGCGCAGACGACCGCGGTGCGTACGCGGCCGAGCTCGGCCGGGTTGGTGGCCGGCCGGAAGCCGGTGGAGAGCATCCGGCGCAGGTCGGCGGCGGCCAGCGGCGCGGGGTCGCCGCACTGGTAGCCGAGGGTCGAGATGCCGGCGGTGACGGCGGCTTGGGCCAGGGGCAGGCCGAGCTGGCCGAGGCCGATGACGGCGAGATCTGCGGGCATGGCGGTGGGCCGTCCTTCCCGTTAGCCGAAGTGGGACGAGGGCGCAAGCCCTGTGGACAGAACGGACGAGCGCAATGTCAGACTAGGAGTAAATATGACCGATTTGCTGGATTGTTCGGCTGTGTTTCTTCGGAAGTCGCCGAGAGATATCCACAGGCCGACGGCCGGTGGTGGCCGAAGTCGGGCAACGCGGTCAGAATTTGGGAATGGGGGATGTGAGCCGGGCCTTGCCGGACGGGTGAGCCCAGCGCGACAGATAGCGGGAGGCAACTGTGAGGACAGCGACACTGGGGCCGGCGGAGCGCGCCGAGTCGCTCGCGGGAATGGCCGAGCGTGAGCTGGATGTGCTGGTCGTGGGAGCGGGCGTGGTCGGCGCGGGCACCGCGTTGGACGCCGTGACCCGAGGCCTGTCCACCGGTCTGGTGGAGGCGCGTGACTGGGCCTCGGGCACGTCGAGCCGGTCGAGCAAGCTGATCCACGGCGGCCTGCGCTATCTGGAGATGCTCGACTTCGGGCTCGTACGGGAGGCTTTGAAGGAGCGCGGGCTGCTTCTCGAACGGCTAGCGCCACACCTCGTGAAGCCCGTGCCGTTCCTGTATCCCTTGCAGCACAAGGGCTGGGAGAGGTGGTACGCCGGTTCGGGCGTCGCGCTCTACGACGCGATGTCGATGGCGCGCGGACACGGGCGCGGACTGCCCACCCACCGGCATCTGTCACGCCGTCACGCGCTGCGCGTCGCGCCCGCACTGAAGAAGGACGCGCTGGTCGGGGCACTGCAGTACTACGACGCGCAGATGGACGACGCCCGCTATGTGGCGACGCTGGTGCGCACAGCGGCGGCGTACGGCGCGAAAGTCGCCAACCGCGCGCGCGTGACCGGCTTCCTGCGCGAGGGCGAACGCGTTGTCGGTGCCAAGGTCCAGGATGTGGAAGCGGGCGGTGAGTACGAGGTCCGCGCCAAGCAGGTCGTCAACGCCACCGGGGTGTGGACCGACGACACCCAGGCGATGGTCGGCGAGAGGGGGCAGTTCCACGTACGGGCGTCCAAGGGCATCCATTTGGTCGTACCGAAGGACCGGATCAAGTCGACGACGGGGCTGATCCTGCGCACCGAGAAGTCCGTGCTGTTCGTGATCCCGTGGGGGCGGCACTGGATCGTGGGCACCACGGACACCGACTGGGACCTGGACAAGGCGCATCCGGCGGCATCCAGCGCCGATATCGACTACCTCCTGGAACATGTGAACTCGGTGCTCGCGCTCCCGCTGACACGCGACGACGTGCAGGGGGTGTACGCGGGGCTGCGCCCACTGCTCGCCGGAGAGTCGGACGCCACGAGCAAACTGTCGCGCGAGCACACCGTCGCGCATCCGGTGCCGGGGCTCGTGGTCGTGGCGGGCGGCAAGTACACGACGTACCGGGTGATGGCCAAGGACGCCGTGGACGAGGCGGTGCACGGCCTCGACCAGCGGGTCGCGGAATGCGTCACCGACGACATACCTCTCATCGGAGCCGAGGGGTACCGGGCGCTGTGGAACGCGCGAGCGCGGATCTCCGAGCGGACCGGCCTTCATGTGGTGCGTGTGGAGCACCTGTTGAACCGGTACGGGTCGCTCGCGGAGGAGGTGCTCGATCTGATCGCCGCGGACAGCTCGCTGGGTGAGCCTCTGCCGGCGGCCGAGGACTATCTGCGCGCCGAGATCGTCTACGCCGCCTCGCACGAGGGAGCGCGGCATCTGGACGACGTGCTGACGCGGCGGACGCGTATCTCCATCGAGACCTTCGACCGCGGGACGCGCAGTGCGAAGGAGGCGGCGGAGTTGATGGCTCCGGTTCTCGGCTGGGACAAGGACCAGATCGAGCGGGAGGTCGAGCACTACGAGAAGCGGGTGGAGGCGGAGCGGGAGTCGCAGCGGCAGCCGGACGACCTGACGGCCGACGCCGCTCGGCTGGGGGCGCCGGACATCGTGCCGCTGTAGGGGCAGGGGCAGGGGCGGAGGTAGAGGAGCGGAGGAGCAGGGCTCGGGCCGCCGTGCGTGCGGTTGTGGCGCCTTGGGAGCGGCTGTGGCGGCGAGGGCTCGCGAAACCGAGCGGATGTCACTCGAATGTCACTCGAACGAGTGTCTTGGCCTGGGATCTTTCCTCGGAACCCGGCCGTTCTACGGGGTGCGGGGGCAGAACTCGGCGGCGAGCAGGGCGGGTTCGAGGTCGGGGTCTGCGATCGCGTCCGTGTTCACGCGGAAGGTGAGGACGCGAGGGCCGATGGGAGTGCCTCCGCTCATGGGGGTGTCCCCGCTCGAGCGAAGCTGAGAGTGGGGGACGGTGGCTGCGGTTCGGACGTAGCTGCCGGATATGCGGCCGTTGTGACCCCACACCGTGGTGCCGCACGGGAGTTCCACCGGGTAGAGGCCCATGCCGTACGAGCCGTGTGCGGTGCGGGTGTTGAGCATCTCGCGCAGTTGGCGGGGCGGCAGCAGGTCGCCGCGGAGCAGGGCCGCGTAGAAGCGGTTCAGGTCGCCGAGCGTGGTGACCAGCTCGCCCGCCGCGCCGGCCACGCGGGGGTCCAGCTCGGTGACGTCGGAGCCGTCGGTTGCGTATGCGCGGCCATGCGGGTCGGGCAGTGAGCGACGGGCGCCCGGGAACGAGGTGCCGGTCAGACGGAGGGGAGTGATGACGCGACGCTCGGCCTCGGCGGCGTACGAGCGACCGGTGACCTGCTCGACGATCATGCCGAGCAGTACGTAGTTGGTGTTGGAGTAGGCGAAGCGGCCACGTTCGGAAGGGGTGTGGGTGAGTGCGATGTGTACGGCCTGAACAGGAGTGACGGGCACGGTGCCCGAGGTCTCGGCGGTGAAGTCGGCGAGGCCGCTGGTGTGCGTGAGCAGGGCGCGCAGGGTCGGGGTGCGGCCGTCGTTGGCCGCGCCGCGGACCAGGCCTGGCAGATGAGCGTCCACCGAGTCGGACAGGGACAGGCGGTGCTCGGCGGCCAGTTGCAGGACGACCGTCGCGATGAACGTCTTGGTGATGCTGCCCGCGCGAAAGTGGTCGGCGAGGCGGATGGCGTTGCCGGGGCGGACGTTGGCGCCGGATGTGCCGTCAGTCGTGGTGGCCGTCTCCGCGTGGGCGAAGCGGGAGGCGGACTCCTCGTGGGCGAGGAGGGCGGCAGCCGGGGCCTTGCCCCGGGTGACGAACTGACTGAGGACGGAGTCCGAGGCCGGGGGTGCCGGGGCCATCGAGCCGGCCGGGATCAGACCGAGGAGGGCCAGGGACACAGGTAGGGCCAGTAGCGTCCTCAGCGGCGGCATCACGGTCCTTCCTCGTCGCCGCTCATCATGCGGGACGGCCTGGATCGATCGGTGGGCGGGGCTTGCGTCGGGGGCGGCTCGGGTGCGGGGTGCTCGTCGGCGTCCGGGGTGGCCTGGGGCGGGACGTGCTCGCCGGTGTCGGTGGTGGCTCGGGGCGCGGCGTGCACGCGGTGTCGGGGATGGCTTGGAGTGTGGGGTGCTCTTCGAATGAGTGGCACCCGGGGCGTTGGGCGGTGCTCGGGTGGGTGACAATGGAGGCTCTGTCGGGGCGGGTTGCATGAGGGGACGCATGTCGGAGGCGGAGCGGGCGGGAGCATCCCGTCAGGACAAGAGCGAGCGTCTCCTCGCCGGGCGGTACCGGCTGGGAGAAGTCCTCGGCCGCGGCGGCATGGGCACGGTCTGGCGGGCCAAGGACGAGACGCTGGGCCGTACGGTCGCCGTCAAGGAGCTGAGGTTCCCGTCGAGCATCGACGAGGAAGAGAAGCGACGGCTGATCACGCGGACGTTGCGCGAGGCCAAGGCGATCGCGCGGATCCGGAACAACGGCGCGGTGACGGTCTTCGACGTGGTCGACGAGGACAACCGGCCGTGGATCGTGATGGAACTCGTCGAGGGTAAGTCGCTCGCCGAGGCGATCCGTGAGGACGGGCTGCTCACACCGAAGCGCGCGGCGGAGGTGGGGCTCGCCGTTCTCGATGTGCTGCGTTCGGCGCATCGCGAGGGCATCCTGCACCGGGACGTGAAGCCGTCGAACGTGCTCATCGCCGAGGACGGCCGGGTCGTGCTCACCGACTTCGGTATCGCGCAGGTGGAGGGCGACCCGTCCATCACGTCGACCGGCATGCTCGTCGGCGCTCCCTCGTACATCTCGCCGGAGCGGGCGCGCGGTCACAAGCCGGGGCCCGCGGCCGACCTGTGGTCGCTCGGTGGGCTGCTGTACGCGTCGGTGGAGGGCGTGCCGCCGTACGACAAGGGTTCCGCCATCGCGACACTCACCGCGGTGATGACGGAGCCGTTGGAGAGGCCGAAGAGCGCGGGGCCGCTCGAGACGGTCATCTACGGGCTGCTCGTCAAGGACCCCGAGCAGCGGCTCGACGAGGCGGGCGCGCGGGCGATGCTCACCGAGGTGATCCACGCGCCCGAACCCAAGGAGGACGAGCCGGAGCCCGCGGACGCTACGAAGGTCGTGCCGTTGCCAGATCTCCCTTCCGAGAAGGGGAGTGCTTCGGGCGGCAAGGCCGGTGCCAGGGAGAAGGCCAGGGAGAAGAAGGAGAAGGGCGAGGAGCCGGGGGAGCGGCTGCGTGGAGCGTTGCGTTCCGTGCGGAAGGGAAAGGGCGCCGGGGCGGCCGGGGTTGCCGCCGTGGCCAGGACCGGGACCGGAAAGGCCGCGGAACGGCCGGCGGAGGGATCGGGCGGTAAGGCGGCCTCGGCTGCTCCTGCGGCTTCTGCTTCTCCTCCCGCGGCTTCTCCTCCGGAGGTCTCATCTCCGGTCGTTTCTCCTTCTGCGGCTCCCACTTCTGAGGCTTCCGTTCCGGCCGCTTCCGCTTCCGTCGGGGTGGACGAGGCCGCTGCGGCGAAGAGCCGCGGTGCCGACGCTTCCGGGGTGAACTCCAGTGCGGTCGGCGGGGCTTCGGTGGGTGCCGGTGCCGGGGATACGCCTCCGAGGCCTCCCGCGCCCAGGGCACCGCTCACGGATGTGGTGCCTCGGCGGACGTTGGTGATCATTGCCGTGGTCGTCGTGCTGGCGGTGCTGGGCACGATCCTTACCGTGACATTGGGTGGCGGGGACGACGACTCCGGGTCCCAGGGGAACAAGAACGGCGGTACCAAGTCGTCGTCCAGCGGGGCGAGCGCGGGGAACGACGCCAAGGAGGACAAGGACAGCGGTACCGAGACGGACAGTGGCGAGAAGACCGACTCCGCAGGCGGGGGCGCGACCACGGGGACTCCGCCGAGTGCCAGTGCCAGTGCCAGTGCTAGTGCGAGTGCGTCGAGCGGGTCGGAGGGCGGCTCCTCCGGCGAGGATCCCGTCGGCGGCGTCGTGACGCCGTACAAGAGCGGGCAGGGGTTCTCGATCGGGCTGCCCAAGGGATGGAAGTTCCAGTCCACGAGCGCGGCGGGGGACCGGTTCGCCGGCCCTGCCGGGCAGAAGCTGCTGGTCGGGTGGACCACGACGCCCAAGAGTGACCCGGTGGCGGACTGGGAGAACCAAGAGCGGGCCATGCGGCGGACGCAGTACGAGCGGATCCGAATAGAGCAGGTGGGCTACCGCGGCTGGAACACGGCCGACTGGGAGTTCACCTACGTGGACGGTGGGACGAAGTACCGGTCGATAGACCGCGGATTCGTCGTCAACGACAGTCTCGGATATGGGCTCATGTACACCGCGAAGGCGTCGAATTGGGACACCGAGCTTCGTAAAAACTCGTGGCGGACGCTGACGAAGTCGTTCGAACCGAAGCCCTGAGGGGCACGAGACTCCTGAGATCTCGCATCTCCTCACTGTGGGTTGCCTCCGGCACGTATCGTGAGTGGTTGCGGACCGTACGCAGCCACATCTGCGGCCAC
Organism: Streptomyces sp. 2A115; assembly: GCF_052245575.1. NCBI lineage: Bacteria > Bacillati > Actinomycetota > Actinomycetes > Kitasatosporales > Streptomycetaceae > Streptomyces > Streptomyces sp. 2A115. The sequence goes on from NZ_JBQQCG010000010.1 coordinate 20,490, forward strand.
AACGGGGCGCATGGCGAACGGAATTGACCAACCGGGCGGCCGGGGGAGGCATCGTGGACGACTATGCGGGACGGGTACTCGCCGACCGTTACCGCCTGCCGCTGCCGCCCTCGGACGAGTACGAACTCGCCGAGACCCGGGCCTTCGACACCTACAGCGGGCAGGAAGTCCTGGTCCGGCAGGTGCCGTTGCCCGAGGTCGTCGAGGCGGAGGTACTCGACGCGGACGGACTGCCCGACGGGTTCGTGTCGCGGGACGCCGGGGTGCGGCGGCCGTCCGCGCGGACCACGCGGCGGCCCACGGAACCCGCGGTGCGGCGGGCGATCGAGGCCGCGCAGGCCGCGGCGCAGATCCCTGACCATCCGCGGCTCGACCAGGTCTTCGACGTGTTCGCCGAGGGCGGGTCGTTGTGGATAGTGAGTGAGTTGGTGGCCGCGCGGCCGCTGGCGGCGCTGCTCGCGGAGCGGCCGCTGAGTCCGTACCGGGCCGCCGAGGTGGCTTCCGATGTGCTGACCGCCTTGCGCGTGCTGCACGCCCATGGATGGGTGCACCGGAACATCACCGCACGGACGGTGCTCGTCTGTGATGACGGGCGCGTGATGCTCACAGGGCTTGCCGCCGGGGCCGCGGAGGAGGCGCTGTGCGGGTATGACCCGGTGCCGACTGCCGAGGGCGAGGGCGAGGGCCAGGGCCACGGCGAGGCAGGGGGTTCGTCTGGGGCAGCGGCGGCCGCCGGTCCGGGAGGTCCGGTCTCCGGTCGGCGTGGCCCGTCTGGTCAGTACGGGCCGTCCGAACAGTACGGACAGCCCGGTCAGCCCAGCCAGTACGGCGCGTCCGGTCAGCCGGGGCAGCTCGGCTCAGGCGATGTGCCCGGGGCGCTCGTTGCCGGTGACGGTCGTGCCGCGGTCGAGGCGGTGCGTGGGAGTGCCGGAGGTTCGTCGACGCCTGTCGCTCAAGCACCGCCGGTGCCCCAGGCGCCGCAGATGTCGGGTGGCGGGCAGCGGGCCTTGGAGGTCGGCGGTGACGTGCGCGCCGCGCGGGCCGGGGCCATCGCGGCCTACCGTGCGGGCGCGCGGGCCGCGGCTCGGGTGCAGGAGGAGCAGCGGGGTGGGCAGAGCGCGGCGTTGCCCGCGCCGCGGTCCCGGCCCGCCGGGAGCGATGCCGAGGGCGGGCAGGCCTCCGGGGTCGGGATGGAGCACACTCCGCCGCCCGGGCAGATCGCCGATCCGTACGGCGTGGGGCGGTCGAGTTCCTGGCATGGAGCGGCGCCGCGCACTGGTGCACCCATGGCGGGCGGCAACGGTCAGAACCAGCCTCCCGCGCTTCCTGGTCCTGGGGGCGGCAACGGGAGTGGTGTTCCGGGCAATGGAGTTGGAGCTGCGGGCCACGGTGACATGACCGGGTTCCACGGGAACGGCACCGGTGCGCCGGCGTCGGCGCCGGGCAACGGCACCGTGGCGCAGCAGTACCCGAGTCCCACCCAGGGCACTGGCCTCCCGGGAAGCGGCGTATCAGGCGGCGACTCCGCGGCGGCACAGCCCGACCACGCCGCCGCCGGAGCCCTCACTGAGGGCCCCACCCAGTGGAGTCAGCTCGCCGCCGCCGGCCCCGCCCCCGCCGGCCACCGAGGCCCCGCCACCGCTCTGGCGGCCGAGCGGGCCAGGCATGCGCGAATGGCTGTTGTAGGGCCTGTCACCGAGCGGTGGGCGCCCGAGCAGGCCGGGCCCGTGCATGAGAACTGGCAGCTGGCCGCGCCGATCGGACCGGCCACGGATCTGTGGGCGTTGGGGGCGCTGCTTTTCCGGGCCGTGCAGGGGCACGCGCCGTACCCGGAGGAGAGCACCGCCGAGCTGGTGCAGCTGGTGTGCGCGGAGCCGCCCGCGTTCGCGGAGGAGTGCGGGCCGCTCAGGCCGGTGGTGGAGTCGTTGCTGCGCCAGGATCCCACCGAGCGGCTGGACTTCGAGGACTTGCGCGGCTGGCTGCGTTCGCTGGTGCGGTCGGCACCCGAGCCGGAGGCGGGGACGTACGTCGTGGCGGCGCCGCCCGTGGATCCCTCGCGGCTGCCCATCGTGCGTCGCCGGGGCGAGCTCGTCCGCAGGCGCCGCGCCGGGCTGCCCGACACGCACGGCCGCCACAAGCGGGCCAAGCAGGCGGGCAAGGAGGTCAAGCCCCGCCGCCTCGGCCGCACCCTGCTGGTGCTGATACTGCTGGCACTGGCCGCGGCCGTCGCGTACGCCATGGTGTTCATGCCCAAGGCCGATACCGACGGCGAGCGGACCAGTTCCGCGGGGGACGTCGTCAGCCCTGCCCCCGGCCACTCGTCGGACGCGGGCACAGGTACGGGGACGGACGGGAACGCGGGTACGGATCCGCAGAACGAGGCGTCGCCGAGCAAGGAAAACAGCCCGACGCAGTCGTCCGGTTCTGGGTCCAGTTCCACGACGCAGACTGCCGGCCCCGAGCTCCCGCAGGGGTTCACCTTGCGCAAGGACTCCGAGGGCTTCCGCGTCGCGGTCGCCAACGGGTGGGACCGGGCAGGAAAGAACGGCCGGGGCCAAGTCGTCTACTCGCAGGGCAACTTCGAGCTGCTGGTCGTGCCCGGACGCGACAGCACCAGCGAGTACGGCACCGACCCGATGACGTACCAGCGCGAGGACGAGCGAGAGCTGCAGCCGTTCCGCGACTCGACCTGGGCCACGTCCAGCGGGATGCGGCGGATCGACGTGGGCGGACGGGTCATGGCCGAGGGCCAGTTCACCTGGCAGGACTCGGCGGGACGCGAGACCTACGTACGCAATCTCGCGATCATCGTCGAAGGCCGCTACCACGTGGTCCAGGTGCGCGGTCCGGAGGCCGAGCGGGACGAGGTGACGCGGCTCTACGAGCAGGCGTCGGCGACCTATCAGTTCACCGGTTGACCGGGGTGAAGTCGTGGGGTGGCACGGGGCAGCGGACGGCTGTTCTGCTGTGGCGGTCGCGACACCGGTTCGACCGATGGCTATGCGGCCGTGTGCTCGTGACATCCGTCCAGCCGATGGGTGTTTGACTGTGTGCTCGTGACATTGGTTCAGCCGATGCTGTGTGGGGCCAACACGTGACGATACGTCAGTAGCCGACGCCCTTTTGATGCCTGATCACCCGTCGGTTGCCACTCGTTCACACGCGGGGCAACCGTCACAGTGCTGTCTCCGTCGGCCCCCGCCGGTTCCCTGGGCGGAGGCCGGTCTTTAGTCTGACCCTGTCAAGACCATTGCGGGGAAACGTGAATCAGATGCAGGGCCTGCTTCTGGCGGGGCGCTACCGGCTCGTCGACTCCATCGGCAGCGGCGGCATGGGCCGGGTGTGGCGGGCGCACGACGAGGTGTTGCACCGTGCCGTCGCGATCAAGGAGCTGACGGCCGCGCTCTACGTCTCCGAGAGCGACCGGCCCATCCTGCTCGCCCGTACCCGGGCCGAGGCGCGCGCGGCCGCGCGGATCAACCACTCCGCCGTCGTCACCGTGCACGACGTGCTGGACCACGACGGCCGCCCCTGGATCGTGATGGAGCTGGTCGAGGGCCACTCGCTCGCCGACGCGGTCAAGGAGTCGGGGCGCGTCGAGCCCGAGGAGGCGGCCCGGGTCGGACTGTGGGTGCTGCGCGCGCTGCGGGCCGCGCACTCCGCCGGCGTACTGCACCGTGACGTCAAGCCCGGCAACGTACTCATCTCCAACGACCGGCGCGTCCTGCTCACCGACTTCGGGATCGCGCAGGTCGAGGGGGACACGACCATCACGCGCACCGGGGAGATCGTCGGCTCGGTGGACTATCTGGCGCCGGAGCGCATCCGCGGTCATGATCCGGGTCCTTCCGCGGACCTGTGGGCGCTCGGCGCGACGCTCTACACGGCGGTCGAGGGGAGGTCGCCGTTCCGGCGGACCACACCGCTGACGACCATGCAGGCCGTGGTCGGCGAGGAGCCCGCGGAGCTCCGGAACGCGGGTCCGCTCGCGCCCGTCATCACCGCGCTGCTGCACAAGGATCCCGCCCTGCGGCCGGGAGCGGATGAGGCCGAGCAGATGCTCGCCGAGGCCGCGGAGGGACGGGCGCCGAGTTCGGCGCAGGCCTATGTGCCGACGCAACATGTGGCCAACGAACATGGCACCCAGCCAGCCCAGCCAGCCCAGGGAGCCCAAGGAGTCCAAGGCGCTCACGGAACTTATGGGTCTCAGGGCACTCAGGGCGTCTATGGGCCCGGATCCCAAGGCGCACAGGGCGTCTACGGATCCGGATCCCAGGGCCAGGGCACGCCGGACGCCTATGGACCCCCGAGTGACCAGGGCGCCTCGGACGCCTACGCCACCCCGTCGGGCCCTCACGTCCCCGCCCCCGCAAGCCCCTACGACACCTATGGCGCTCAAAGCCCCCACGGCACCTACGGCGCTCACGGCCGTCCGGCGCCCGATCCCGCCGTCGCCACCGTGCACCAGCAGACCGGCGGCCCGCCGAAGCGCCGCCGGGTCCGTTCCCTCGTCCTCGTCGTGGTCCTGGCGGCGCTGGTCGGCGGCGGTGGAGCCGCGGCGATGCTGTACGCGGACGGATGGGGGACCAAGACGTCGACGGAGTCGCCCTCCTCGTCCACGTCTCCCTCGCCGCCGCCGTCCTCCGAGTCGCCCTCGTCGTCCCCGACGGGCGGGGAACAGGGGAACGAGACCCAGCCGGGCGGCATCCCCGAAGGCTGGGAACGCGTCAACGACGTCCAGGGTTTCAGCCTCGTCCTGCCCAAGGGCTGGCAGCGGCAGGTCGAAGGAAGCCAGATCGACTACACGCCCGACAACGGCAAGCAGTTCGTCCGCGTCGCCATGGACGACTCCCCGGACTTCGACAGCCCGCACGCGCACTTGCTCGACCTGGAGCAGCAGTTGCTGACGCGGCTGAGCGACTACCGGCGGGTCAGCATGGAGGCCAACACCTTCCGCGACCGCCCGGGCGCGCTGTGGGACTTCACCTGGACCGCACTGCCGAAGGACACAGAGTTCCCCGGTCCGCGCCGGGCCATCGAGCAGGCCTATCTCGGCCGTGACGGCGTCGAGTACGTGATCTACATGTCGGCGCCCGCGGCGGACTGGGACACCGCACGGGAGCAGTTCGACGCGATCCTGCGCGGATGGCGGCCCCCGGCCCAGTGACGGCCTGGGCCCAATCCCGGGCCGATCCAGGGCCGATCGGCGGGCCGACCCACCGCCCATCTGCTGCCGACCCGCCGCCCATCCGGCGCCGACCCACCGCCCATCCGGCGACAGCACAGTGACCGCCGGGACGGCTGCGTACTCGTCGCATACGTCGCTTGTCGGCCACCCCGGCCGAACCGTCCCGGAGGGTTTTCCTCCGGTGCGGCATGATGGGGCTCATGGGGACCGAGGGGGAGAACGTCCGCGTCATCGTGGGCCGTTACCGGCTTGAGGCCAGGCTCGGCCGGGGCGGCATGGGCATCGTATGGCGGGCCACGGATCAACTGCTCGGCCGGCAGGTCGCGGTCAAGGAGCTCGCTCTCGACACGTCGCTCTCGGCGGAGGAGTCCCGGCTGCAGCGCGAGCGCACCCTGCGTGAGGCGCGCGCGGTCGCGCAGCTGCGGCATCCGCACATCATCGTCGTGCACGACGTCGTCGAGCAGGACGAACGCCCCTACATCGTCATGGACCTGATCGAGGGCGGCTCGCTCGCCGAGCGGATCTCCCGGCGCGGGCCCGTCGACGCGGCCGAGGCGGCCCGGATGGGGATTGACCTTCTCGGCGCGCTGCGCAGGGCGCACGGTGCGGGCGTCCTGCACCGCGACCTGAAGCCCGCGAACGTGCTCCTCACCGAGGAGGGCCGCGTCGTGCTCACCGACTTCGGGATCGCGCAGGTGGCGGGCGCGACGACGCTCACCGAGAGCGGGTCGTTCGTCGGGTCGCCCGAGTACACCGCGCCCGAGCGGATGTCCGGGGTCAGAACCGGGCCCGAGTCCGACCTGTGGTCGCTGGGCGCGCTGCTCTGCACGGCTCTGAGCGGCGAATCGCCGTTCCGCCGCGACTCGTTGGGCGGGATACTGCACGCGGTGGTGGTCGACGAGATACGTCCGCCCGCGGCTGCCGCACCCCTGCTTCCGGTCGTACGAGGGCTCCTTGAGCGCGATCCCGAACGGCGGCTCGACGCGGTGGAGGCCGAGCGGTTGCTGCGGGCGTTTCTCGACACGGGCCGTACGCCGCCGGTGCCGCCCGGGTACACGCCGACGCAGCGGGACCGGGACGCGCCGAGGCGGGAGCCGGCGCCTGCGCCGACGCACCCGGCATCGCCCGTGACGACGTCGTCGGAGTCCTCGGCGTCCCTGGGATCCTCGACGTCCTCGATGCGGAATGTGCTGCTCGCCGCCGTGCTGGTCGCCGCGATGGCCGGGGCGGGCGTCTCGGCGGCCGCCCTGCTGATGAAGGACGACGGCGACAACGGGCCTACACCGCCCACGAGTTCCGTCTCCGTGTCCCGTACGACCTCGGTGACGACGGCCAGCCCGACAGCGAGCCCCGCGCCCACAGTCACCGTCACCCGCTCGCAGCCCGCGCCCTCCCCTGTCGCCCGCACCGTGCCCTCCGGCTACCGCCTCGCCCAGGACCCCGGCGGTTTCTCGCTCGCCGTGCCGGAGGGTTTCACGCGCGATCCGCAGGGCGAGCGGATCTTCTACGTGTCGGAGGGGGAAACCTTTCGCCTCGGCATCAAGGTGTCCGACCCGGAGCCGGGCGGGCCGCTCGCGGTGATGGGGCGCTCGGACGCCAAGGGGCCGTCCACGAACCCCGGTTACCGCGACGGCCGGGTCACCGAGACCACGCACGCCGGACGGACCGCCGCCCTCTGGGAGTTCACCTGGAACGGCTACAGCGAGGCGGAGGGCGCGCGGCACACGTACGACCTGTGCTGGGAGGAGGGCGGCCGGATGTACGACGTGTGGGTGTCGGCTCCGGTCGGGAAGGCGCGGGAGGCGAAGGAGTACTTCGACGTCGCGGTCGACACGTTCGTACGCGCCACTTCGTGAGCCGTGCGACCTCGTAAACGGAACAGTCCTAAAAGGAACATAAGTAACGCCCTGCGTCACGGGTCTGTGACTGGAAAGCGTCCGGGGTGGAACCCGAAGCCCTTGCCGCGATAGGGATGGACCCATGAGCAGCAACGGGGGAGCCCCCTACGGATCCGACGAGCCAACCAGTTTCGGTTTGCAACCGCCGCGTCCGGCTGTGCCCGGGCAGCAGCAGTCCGGTGGGGTCCCCGGCACCCCTGGCGTTCCGTACCCCGGCAACCCGTACGCGGCACCCACTCAGGTCGTGCCCGAACAGCAGATACCGCAGACGCCACAGATACCGCAGCCCCAAGCACCACAAGCAGCCCGAGCACCACAAGCGCCACAAACGTCCGAGTCGCCTCAGGACCCCGGCACCGGTCGACTCATCGCCGACCGCTACCGGCTGCTCGGCAAGCTCGGCCACGGCGGCATGGGCACCGTATGGCGGGCGAAGGACGAGACGGTGGACCGGGAGGTCGCCGTCAAGGAGCCTCGCCTGCCGGACCATCTTCCCGAACGCGAACGCTCCAACGCCTTCGAGCGAATGCGCCGCGAGGCACGCGCCGCGGCCCGGCTCGACCACCCGTCGGTGGTGAACGTGCACGACGTGGCTGTCGTGGACGGCCAGCCGTGGATCGTGATGGAGCTGGTGCAGGGGCGTTCGCTCGGTGCGGCGTTGCAGGAGGGCACGATCGGGGCCCGCGAGGCGGCGAGAATCGGCCTCGACGTCCTCGGCGCTCTGGAGGCCGCGCACGCGGCCGGCATCCTGCACCGGGACGTCAAGCCCGACAACGTACTGCTCGGCCGCAACGACCGTGTCGTCCTCACCGACTTCGGCATCGCCCAGATCGAGGGCGAGACGAACCTGACGGACACCGGAGGCTTTGTCGGCTCGCCCGAATTCATCGCCCCGGAGCGGGTGTTGGGGCAGCGGCCGGGTCCGGCGTCGGACCTCTGGTCGCTGGGCGTGGTCCTGTACGCGGCCACGGAGGGCGTCTCGCCGTTCCGCCGTACCAACACGCCCGCGACACTCCAGTCCGTCCTCAACGCCACGCCGGCCGCGCCCAACGCGGCCCAGGGCCCGCTCGCCGACGCCATCAACGGCCTCCTCGACAAGGACCCGGCCCGCCGCCCGAACGCCGCGCAGGTCCGCCAACTCCTGGAGCAGGCCGCGCAGCCGCCCCAGGCGGCGCCCACCCAGGTCGTCCAGATCGCGGGTCCGGGCGGCAAGCCGGTACGTACCGGCGGGACCGGGCGGGTCGGCAGCAAGGGGTGGATCGGGATCGGTGCGGCGCTGGTCGCTGCGGCGGTGGTGGCGGCGTTCCTGGCGCTCGGCAACCCGTTCGCGGGACCGCTGCCGGACGACTGGAAGACGCGCGAACACAAGGCGCTGGGCGTCACGCTGGCCGTGCCGGCCGGCTACCAGGTGGCCAGGCCGGACGCCGACGACACGGACAAGAACTGGGTCAGGTACTCCGACTGGAGCGGCAGCGTCTGGATCGGTCTGACGCTCGCGAAGAAGTCGGAGGACAGCACCGGGAAGATCAAGGAGTCGGCCGCCGCGGAGATGTACGCCGACGACGGCGCGTTCCGGACCAGCGGCAGCTACGACCTCAGCATGCCCGAAGGGCCCAGGAGCGATCCGAAGCAGTCCAAGTACCAGGACAAGCAGGCCGCCGAGAACACGCTCGCCTTCACGACGACCGACACTCAGAATCCGCGTCCCCGCGAGCTGAAGATCTTCTACTACAAGTCCTCGAAGGGGGACATGTACAAGCTGACGATCAGTTACCCGGGCAAGGGCGACTTCACCGAGCGCGGTCGTGAGGTCGCGAAGACGGCCATCGCGAACCTCGACATCAACAAGCTGTGAACCCGGGGAGGGCGGACCGGTGAACCCGGCCCCGCCCTCCCGACAGGCGTCGCCCGACAGGCGAGTGCAACGGGCGACGTGCAACAAACGTCGCCCAACAGGCGTCGGCTCAGCCGAGCTTGGCCGCCTGGGCCTTGATGATGGGCGCCGGTACGTTGTAGGCGCCGGCCTTCGCGTCATCGGCGAAGGCCGCCAGGCTGATCGCGTAGTACGTGGCGACCGTGTTCCCGTGCCGCACGACCTCGGCGTGCACGGTGACCGAGTCGTCCTCGGCGGCACCGGTCACCGCGAACGCCAGTGACTCGTCCCCGCTCCCGGAGGCCTTCTCCGCCTCGACCTTCGTGAACTTCTGGGGCTCCTCGCCCGCCGAGGCCGTGAACCCGCCGCCGCAGCCGTCTATCGCGGCGGAGACCGAGGACATCGTCTCCTTGGCGCCCTCACCCTCGTAGGAGGAGAGCGAGACGATGGTCATCGTCATACCGAGCGCGTCGGTGATCGAGCCCAGCGCCTCCTCCATCTCCTCCTCGGTCATGTCCTCCATGTTCTTGGTGGGGGACGCGCTCGGCTTGGCCGTCGGGTCCTCCTGGACCATGCGGTTGACGTACGCGGTCGAGTCGCCGGGCGCGAACCCGGTGAGGACGTACGCGAGGGGCGCGCACTTCTCGTCGACGACCTTGACGTCCTTCTTGGAGGAGGCGAACGCGTCGGACTGGTCGGCCGGGCCGACCTTGAAGCCCTTGACGTCGGCCGTCGTGACGATCAGCTTCTCCAGTTCGCTGTCGCTGAGCGCCTTCGCGGCCGTGGTGGGCTCGTTGGCGCCGGCCTTGTCGCCCGAGCCGGAGCCGGAGCCGGAGTCGGAATCGCTGTCGGAGCAACCGGTCATCAGCGCGAGCGAGAAGACAGACGCGATCACTGCGACGCCGGTGCGCGACAGCGCGGATCTCTTCATGTTTCGAATGTTCCTTCGGTGGTGTGGAGATGACGCTGGAGTCTGATGTCAAGGTCAAAGAAACGTCAAGCCGGTTCCGGGAACGACATACTGCTGCCATGGGTCTGGATCTCGACGGGCGGGCGCACGCCCGGCAGCGGTGGGCGGCGCGGAGTGCCCTGGCGGCCGCCGGGCTGGCTGTCCTGCTGCCGCTCGGGTACGCCGGTGCCGGGAGCCTGCTGCTCGTCGTGTTCGGGGTGTTCGGTACGGCGGTGACCGTGGCCGCCCTCTGGTGGACGCTGACCCGCCGCGGCCCGGCCCGGGCCGCGGCCGGGGTGCTGGTCCTCGCGGCACCCGCCGCTGTGGTCGGGTCCTTCGCCACGGCGAACCTGTTGTGGGTCGCCGTCGTTTCCCTGGGACTGTGGGGCTTCGCCGTCTGGGCCGGGAAGTTCGCGCTCAGCACCACCAGGTCACATGTGGTGAGCGTGCCCGAGTACCGGACTCCCGCCCCCGCCAGCCCCTTTCTCATCATGAACCCGCGGTCCGGGGGCGGGAAGGTCGAACGGTTCGGGCTGCAGGACAAGGCCGAGCGGCTCGGAGCGCGCGTCCACCTCCTCGACCCGGGGCAGCACGAGGACGTCGCCGCGCTCGCCCGGCGTGCGGTCGCGGCCGGGGCCGATCTGCTCGGCGTCGCGGGCGGGGACGGTACACAGGCCCTCGTCGCGGCGGTCGCGGCCGAGCACGGGATTCCGTTCCTCGTCATCTCCGCCGGGACCCTGAACCACTTCGCCATGGACCTCGGGCTCGATCGGGACGACCCCGCCGCCTGCCTGGACGCGCTCACCGACGACGGGGTCGAACTCCGCGTCGACCTCGGCTTCGCCGACCGCCACCCCTTCGTCAACAACGCCTCGTTCGGGGCGTACGCGGCGGTCGTGCAGAGCCCCGAGTACCGGGACGACAAGGTGCGTACGACGCTGGAGCTGCTGCCGGAGCTGCTCACGCATCAGCGCGGACCGCGCCTGACCGCCCGGATCGGGGAGGCCGGGGATACCGGGGCGACCGAAGGGGCGGCCGTCATCGACGCGCCCCAGGCCCTGCTCGTGAGCAACAACCCGTACCGCATGGACGATCCGGTGGGGCTCGGGTACCGCGAGCGGCTGGAGTCCGGTGTGCTGGGCGTCCTCGGCATCAAGGTCGAGAGCGCCGCCGAGGCCGCGGCGCTGCTGCTGGGGCGCCACTCCACCGGGCTCACGGTGCTGACGGCCCGCGAGGTGGTCGTCGACGCCGACCGCCCCGAGATCGAGGCGGGTGTCGACGGCGAGGCCCTCGTCCTTCCCACGCCGGTACGGTGCCGCATCGAGCCCGGCGCCCTCCGCGTGCGCGTCCCCAGGAACCGGCCGGGCGTTCCGGAGACCAAGCCGCCCATGGACTGGCGCAGGCTGCGCAAGCTCGCGGCGGCGGTGGGACGTACGGCGCTGCCCAAGCACAGGGCCCTTCCCAAGGGCTGGAACCTACCCAAGAGGTGACGGGGCCCGGAGCGTGGTCATCAGTGCGCGGAGTCGGCGGTGGCCCGGTGGTGAGGATGGTTCCGGGGTGTCGCTTTGCGTGGCCGCAGCCCGACCGCGGTGGAACGGCGGAAGGAAGTGAAGGACGCGGACAAGGATGTGGCGGGCGGGTAGGCCCTGGCCGGCATCGACAAGGGCCGACCCCGCACGGTAATCATGTGACATGAGTAGCAAGGCGGGGCGTCTGATCGGCGGCCGTTACCGGTTGGCCGAGCGCATCGGCTCCGGTGGCATGGGAACCGTATGGCGGGCCGTCGACGAGCTCGTCGAGCGTGAAGTCGCCGTCAAGCAGCCGCGGTTGCCCGGAGATCCGGAGGACGCCGCCCACCAGCGGGCCGCCAACCGGCTCTACCGCGAGGCGCGGGCCGCCGCGCGCGTCGAGCATCCCGCCGCCGTCACCATCCATGACGTCGTTGTCGAGGACGGACTCCCCTGGATCGTCATGGAGTTGGTCCGAGGGAGGTCGTTGCACGACGAGGTGTTGCAGCGGGGCGACCTGGAGCCCGTCGAGGCCGCGCGCATCGGGCTGGCCGTCGTGGGCGCCCTCGACGCCGCGCACGCGGTCGGGATCGTGCACCGGGACGTGAAACCCGCCAACGTGCTGCTCGGACAGCATGGCCGTGTCATCCTCACCGACTTCGGGATCGCCCACATCCAGGGCGAGGAATCCCTCACGGCGAGCGGCGAGTTCGTCGGCTCGCTGGAGTTCATCGCGCCCGAGCGTATGTCGGGGCGCGGCGCCGGGCCCGCTTCCGACCTGTGGTCCCTGGGTGTTCTGCTGTACGCCGCCGTCGAGGGCTGGTCCCCGTTCCGCCGTACGACGCTGGAGTCCACCCTCGCCGCGATCCTGTCCGCCGACCCGCCGGAACCCAAGCAGGCCGGGCCACTTGGACCGCTGATCGTACGGCTCCTGGCGAAGGACCCGGCCCAGAGACCGGACACGAAGGAGGTCACGGCCGCGCTGGAGGCGGTGGCCGAGGGCTGGCCCGTACCGAGGCGGGATCCGGCGGTTCCCCAAGATGCCTCAGCGCTGCGGGAGTTCGCGGACGACGCGGGCACCGTACAGCTCGGTGGGTCCTCCACTCCGGATCCGGACGAGGCGCCCGACAGGTCGGAGTCCCCCACCCCGGCGAGGGTGCCCGATACGCCGGCGCGCACCTCGCGGGACCTGCCCGAGGCCGTACCCCCCAAGCGCAAGCGCTCCACTACCCGCCTGGTCGCGGGCACGCTCGCCGGCGCCGTCCTCATAGCGGGCGGAGTCTGGCTCGGCACCTCGCTCACCGACGACGACGGCGACGCAGCCGCCGCAGGGGGCAGTCCGTCGGCGCCCATCACGGCGGGCCGGAGCTCGCCTTCCCCCGATGACGGCCAGAACTCCCCTTCTCCCGAGGACAGTTGGATCGCCCACGAGGAGACGGAGCTGAACGCCGTCCTCTCCCTCCCCGGGCAGTACGAGCGCGTCAGCGAGCCGGGCGGCGCCGACGACGACCCGCAAACGGCGATCTACGACAACGAACAGATCATCCAGGTCCGCCTCACCCAGTGGGACGAGGCACCGCGCTCGCCGATGGACGAGGCCAAGGAGTCGGCCGACGCCTGGGCGGGATTCGGGGAGTCGAAGTCGCGGTTCACTCCGACGTCCTTCCACGGGTACGAGGCCGTGCTCGTCGACACCACCTATGTCAACAAGGGCACGCCGAACCGCGTCATGGAGCTGATGATCCTCACCGACGACAACCGGATGTACGAGCTGCGCGTGGACATGCCGAAGGGGACGGCGAACGAGAAACGGGGCACGGCGGTGTTCAAGGGGGCGCGCGGGCGTCTCGAGATCGGGGAGACGAGGGAGTGGTCGCCGAGCGCCGATGTTTCGGCCGGGCGCTGATCGTCGCCGTACAACCCACTGATCAGGCCATTCGTTGCCAGTGATCACTGGCGCCGTGTGAGCACTCCGTGAATCCCTGTTACCGCCGGGTACCCAAAGCGCCCGGCCCGGGCATACCCTGCCGCTCATGACGGACTCGCAAGCGACGGAACAGGCTCCGGCACAGACCGGTACGAACCCCCTCGCCCCCGCCCCCGAGGGCGCCCGCACGGCCGCCGACGTGGTCACACCGGAGCTGATCGCCCAGCTCACTCGTGGCGTGGTCGGTTCGGGCCGCACCGCCAACCACATGCCGTTCACCGGTGAGAAGCTGGCCGACCTGCCGGAGTCCACTCCGGAGGACGTGGAGCGGGCTTTCGAGCGGGCTCGCGCGGCCCAGTCCGTCTGGGCCCAGACGCCCGTCAGGCAGCGCGCCGCCGTGCTCCTGCGCTTCCACGACCTGCTGGTCGCCCGCCAGGCCGAGGTCCTCGACCTCATCCAGCTGGAGACCGGCAAGGCCCGCCTGCACGCGCACGAGGAGGTGCAGGTGGTCGCCGTGACCGCCCGCCACTACGGCCGCATGGCCCCCTCGTATCTGCGGCCCAAGCGGCACACCGGCGCCGTCCCGACCCTGACCAAGGTCACGGAGCTTCGTCACCCCCGCGGTGTCGTCGGCCAGATCGCCCCCTGGAACTACCCCCTCGAACTGTCCGTCGGCGACGCGCTGCCCGCCTTCGCCGCAGGCAACGCGGTCGTGATGAAGCCCGACACCGAGACCTGCCTCACCGCCCTCTGGGCCCGTGACCTGCTGATCGAGGCGGGCCTGCCGGCCGACGTCTTCCAGGTCGTCCTCGGCGAAGGACCGGTCATCGGCCCGGAGCTCGTCAAGCACGCCGACTACGTCTCCTTCACCGGCTCCACCCGCACCGGCCGCGAGGTCGCCCAGGGCGCGGCGGCCCGTCTGATCGGCGCATCCCTCGAACTCGGCGGCAAGAACGCCATGCTGGTCCTCGAGGACGCCGACCTCGACAAGGCGGCGGCCGGCGCGGTCCGCGCCTGCTTCTCGTCCGCCGGCCAACTGTGCATCTCCGTCGAGCGGTTGTACGTCCACGAGTCGATCGCCGACGCCTTCGTGCAGCGGTTCACCGCCCGTACCAAGGCCATGCGCCTCGGCAAGTCCCTCTCCTACGGCGCCGAGATGGGCTCGCTGGTCGGCGAGCGCCAGCTGGAGACCGTGACCCGGCACGTCGAGGAGGCCGTCGCGAAGGGGGCGACCGTCCTCGCGGGCGGTGTCGCGCGCCCGGACATCGGCCCGTACTTCTTCGAGCCCACCATCCTCGACGGCGTCGAGGCGCCGATGGCCGTCTGCAACGAGGAGACCTTCGGACCGGTCGTCTCCATCTACCGTTTCAAGGACGAGGACGAGGCGGTCGAGCGCGCCAACTCCACGCCGTACGGCCTCAACTCATCGGTCTGGACGAAGGACGGCCGCCGCGGCGCCAAGGTCGCCGCCCGGCTGCGTACCGGGACGGTCAACATCAACGAGGGCTACGCGTCCGCGTACGGCAGCGTCCAGTCGCCGATGGGCGGCATGAAGAACTCCGGCCTGGGGCGCCGCCACGGCTCCGAGGGCATCCTCAAGTACACCGAGGCCCAGACCGTCGCCCAGCAGCGACTGCTGCCGATGGCGCCGTCGCTGGGGATGGACGACGAGAAGTACGCGCAGTTCATGAGCCGAAGCTTGAAGGTGATGAAGGCGCTGCGCTTCCGCTAGACCGCACCAGTTCTCAATGAGGAGAGCACGTGTCACAGGAGAACTCTGTCCACGACCGGAATGACGACGGGTACGACTACGACGTCATCGTCGTCGGCTCAGGCTTCGGCGGCTCCGTCACCGCCCTGCGCCTGACCGAAAAGGGCTACCGCGTAGGCGTGCTGGAGGCGGGCCGCCGCTTCACCCGCGCCACGCTCCCCAAGAACTCCTGGGACCTGAAGAACTATCTCTGGGCGCCGAGACTCGGCATGTACGGCATCCAGCGCATCCACTTGCTGGGCAACGTCATGGTGCTGGCGGGCGCGGGCGTCGGCGGCGGCTCCCTCAACTACGCCAACACCCTCTACGTACCGCCGAAGCCGTTCTTCGAGGACCCGCAGTGGAAGGACATCACCGACTGGCAGGAGGAGTTGCGGCCGTACTACGACCAGGCCCGGCGGATGCTCGGCGTGCGGCTCAACCCGACGACGACCCCCTCGGACGTGCATCTCAAGGCGGCCGCCGAACGGATGGGCGTGGGCGACACCTTCCACATGGCACCGGTCGGCGTCTTCTTCGGCGACGGCGACGACGCCGACGGGACCGTGAAGGCCGAGCCCGGACAGCGGGTCGACGACCCGTACTTCGGCGGCGCGGGCCCGGCCCGCACGGCGTGCAACGAGTGCGGCGAGTGCATGACCGGCTGCCGGCACGGCTCGAAGAACACCCTCAACGAGAACTACCTCTACCTCGCCGAGCAGGCGGGCACGGTGGTCCACCCGATGACGACCGTCGTGTCCGTCACCGACGACTCGCAGGGCGGCTACGCGATCGCGACGCTCCCGACCGACGAGAGGCGCAAGGGCGAGGGCAGGACCTTCAAGGCGCGGCGGGTCGTCCTCGCGGCCGGCACGTACGGCACGCAGACCCTGCTGCACCGCATGAAGGCGAGCGGCCAACTCCCGTACGTATCAAGCAGTCTGGGCACACTGACCCGTACGAACTCCGAGGCCCTGGTGGGCGCGCAGACCACCAACCGCCGGTACCGCAAGGTCACCGGCGAGCGGAAGGTGGACTTCACCCGCGGGGTCGCGATCACGTCCTCGATCCACCCGGACGCCAATACCCACATCGAGCCCGTCCGCTACGGCAAGGGCTCGAACTCGATGGGCGGCCTGGCGATCATCCAAGTCCCTTACTCGGAGGGCTCGTCGAGGGTCCTGGGCTGGCTGGCCAACGCGGTGAAGCACCCGCTCACCCTGGCCCGCTCACTCTCCTCCCACCGCTGGTCGGAGCGGACCATCATCGGCCTGGTGATGCAGTCCCTCGACAACTCCCTGACGACGTACCTGAAGCCGAAGGGAGCGGGGAAGGGGCTGCTGACCGCCCGGCAGGGCCACGGAGCGCCCAACCCCAAGCAGATCAGGGCCGCTTCGGAGGGCGCCTCCGCGATCGCCGCGGAGATCAACGGCTTCGCGGGTTCGAACGTCGGCGAGCTGATCGGCACCCCGCTGACCGCCCACTTCCTGGGCGGCTGCCCGATCGGCGCGTCCGCGGCCGAGGGCGTCATCGACCCGTACCACCGGCTGTACGGACACCCGGGCATCTCGGTCGTCGACGGCGCCGCGGTCTCCGCGAACCTGGGGGTGAACCCGTCCCTGACGATCACCGCCCAGGCCGAACGCGCGATGTCGTACTGGCCCAACAAGGGCGAGGCGGACCCGCGTCCGGCGCCGGGAGCCGCGTACGAGCGCCTGAAGCCGGTCGAGCCCCACTCACCCGCAGTTCCCGCGGACGCCTTCGGCGCGCTGAGACTGCCGTTCCTGGGGATGCCGACGGTACCGCCGAAGAAATGAGCCGCCCCTACCAGCCCTTATCAGCCCCCGTCAGTCCCCACCAGCCCCCGTAAGTCCCCACCAGCCCCCGTCAGTCCCCACCAGTCCCCGGCGGTCCTCAGACAAGACGAAGGACCTGCGCCCCCCTCCGAGCGCAGGTCCTTCGTCTCTTGCGTGAAGCGTGAAGCGTTACGCCTTACGCGTCGGTGCCGACGCCGGCCTTGCGGCGGCGGACGACGAACACCGCACCGGCACCGGCGACGATGGCGGCACCGCCGACGAGACCGATGGTCGGCAGGGCGGAGCTGGAGCCGGTCTCGGCGAGGTTGCCGTCGATCTCGTTGACCTCACCCTGGGGCTTCGTGCCGTCGATGCCCTTGGGCTTCTTGCCGTTCGGCTTGACATCGGCGACATCGCCCGGCTTGGTGCCCGCGGCGAGCACGGTGAAGTCGTAGAAGTCACCGTTGCCGTAGCAGGCGGAGTCCTCGCCCGCGTACACCGCCTGGCTCAGCGCGAACGACGAACCCGCCGGGGCGGACGCCTTCACCCGCAGCCGGAGGTCCAGCGTGGCCGTGGAGTTCTTCTCCAAGGCGCCCAGCGTGGCGACGAAGCTCCCAGTGAGGACGAAGTCGCCGTCCTCGTCCCCGAAGGAGTCCTGGTAACCGCTGGTCCACTTGCCGTCTTCCTTGACCTGGATCTCAGCGAGATCCATGAGCAGCGAGGAGTCGCTGTTCGTGTCATCCGAGTACTCGGTCAACGCCTCGACCCAGACGTTCTCGAGGTCCTTGCCGGAGTCGTTCTTGACCACGAACTTGAATTCGTCCCAGCCGGAGCCGGCGACGATCTTGTTCGGCAGACCGGTGAGCGTGGCCGTGAGCTTCTCGTCCAGGTCGAAGGACTTGCAGTCCTCGTACGGGTTCCACGGCTCGTCGCCGATGTCGCCGTTGTCGTCCGACTCGCTCGGCGAGGCCGACGCACTGGAGCTCTCGGAGTTGGAAGGCACCGCTGACGCGCTCGCCGACTCCGACGTCGACGCGGAGGCGGATGCGCTCTCCGACTCGGAGGCCGACGCCGACGCGGAGGCGGACGCGCTCTCCGACTCCGACGTCGACGCCGACGGCGACGCGCTCTCGGAGGTGGAGGCGGTCGGGTCGGTCTCCTCCGTCGCGAACGCGACCGGTGCGGACAGCAGCGCCAGCGGAGCTATGACAGCCGTCGCGGCCGCAGCGGCCATGGCACGGCGAAGCTTCATCAAGACCTCAGAAAGTCCGGTGTACCGCAGTGTCGCGGTACGAGATTTGGGAGGCCTCCGCGTGGCGGGCGCGGGTATGGCCGTTGGTTTCGCAAGTGAGACGTGTGACCCCTGTGAATGGTTGTCCTCGAACTCACAGAATTCTTATGTGGGCTGAGTCACAGAGCGGTCGGCTGTAGCCCGGATACAGCACCCGGGCCCGCGCGCCGTCCACGGCACGCAGGCAGGCCCGTACTCCTCAGGTGTCGGCCAGCGCCACTCGGGCGGGATGTGCCTCACCTGTTCCAGGGCGACACGGAACGGATCGACTCGGGTCACTCCTGGTGATCCTCCGTGTCCCGGGCGCTCAGCGCGAGGTCGTTCGTCGTCGTGAAGAACGGCTTGACGCGCGTAGCGCCGCGCTCCGGGTGGGCGAGGTGGACCGGGGGGAAGACGTTCGTCTTCTTGCGGTCGACGATGTCGCCGCCGATCCGGCCCAGTGGGACCGGGGCGGCCGTGGCCGTACGGCGCAGGCGCAGGTCCCAGAGGTCGTGTTCGACGGTGCGGCGGGCCAGCGCCGAGAGGTACGGGATGGTGAACTCGAAGCGCCCGTCCGGTAGTCGGGCGATCGGAGCCGTGAAGTCGTGGGCCTCCGCCTCGCGGGAGACAGCGACGACGCACGCTCCGTCGAACGGTGTGCCCGCGCCCTCGCCGAGCAGTCGTGCCGTGACGGTGGCCCAGCACTCGCCGACGAGCACCCGCTCGACCTCGGCATGCGCAGGCCGCTGCCAGGTGCGCAGCGCGAGGAAACCGTCGGCGGTCGCGTACGGCAGCCAGGCCGACACTTCGGCTCCTTCAGTGTCGGAGTCGCCGGTGTGCAGCGGGAAGCGGCCGACGAGGCGGGCCCGCTCGGTGAGGCCGGAGCGGAGGCGGAATCGGGTGTCGGAGCCGCGTGTCACCACGTAGCAGTCCCAGCGGCCCTCTGCGAGTGCGTGCACGGCGGGGCTCAGGGCCACGCGGATGTCGCCGAGGTTCGCCGCGGTGGCGACGAGAGGTATCGGGACCCTGATCTCCCGCTTCTTGGAATCACGGCGCAGCCGCGCCACGAAGTCGAGTTGCCCACCGGGCAGGGTCTTGGCGTCGAGCCGTACGACGATGCCGCCCTCCTCGGTGGAACGGGCGTATGCCGTTGGGCTGTCGGCGGTCCCGGATGCCGAGGCGACCGCCTCCGATCCGGCGGCCGCGGACCCCGCGGTGGCCGGGCCGGCCCCGGGAGCGGCGAGGGCGGCCCGGCCGCGCAGCGCCGAGCGCAGGCGGCCCAGAAGCGGAAAGCGCCGAGCCCGAGCGGCGGCCCGCCCGGTCCCCTCCCGTGCCTGTTCGCGGTAGCGCTTGCGGTACAGGTCGTGGCAGAGCTCCTCATAGCGGCGCGCGATGGCGGCGGGGGCGTAGGAGAGCGCGTGCTCGCGGGCGGCGCGGCCCAGGCGCTCGCGGGCGGCGCCGTCGGACATCAGGGACGCGAGCGCGTCGGCGTAGGCGTCGATGCCGCCGTCTAGGGGAACCAGGAGGCCGGTCTCGCCGTGGGTGATGATTTCGCCGGGGCCGTGCGGGCAGTCGGTGGCGACGACCGGGACGCCGCAGTGCATGGCCTCCACGATGGTCATGCCGAAGGACTCTATGTCGGAGGAGACGGCGGCGACGGCACCCTTGGCCCATTCGGTCTCGATGGGGGAGACCGGTCCCATGAGCAGGACGCGGTCGTAGAGGCCGAGTTCGTCGATCCGTCGGCGCAGCCTGGGCTTCTCGGGACCGCGCCCGTAGATGCGCAAAGTCCAGTCGGGGTGCGCGTCGGCGACCTTGGCGAAGGCGTCGACCAGCCGGTCGTACCGCTTCACGGAGACCAGCCGCCCGGCTGCCACGATCGTCTTCGAGCGGTGGTCCGACGGCTCGACGGCGGGTGCCGGGACGCCGTTGGGAATGCACTGGATGTGCGTCGCCACGTCCGGCAGCGCGGCCCGGTACTGCGCGGCGTCGGCCTCCGAGACGGTGACGAACGCGTCGAGCCCGGCCACGGCTCTGTTCTGGTGGCGGCGGAGCGTGGCGTTGTGCGCGTCGAGGCTCAGGTGCTCCTGGCCGATGCGCAGGTAGCCGGAGTGTCCGTCGCGGGCGAGGTAACCGTTGAGGTCGGGCCGGGTCCCGATCACCACGTCGGCCTCGGTCCGCCGCAGCCAGCCGCCGATGCGCTCGTCCTGCAGGGCGGAGTACGGCAGTCGCGAGGAGTTCGCCGCGGCACCGGTGTCGGGAAACATGGTGCAGGGCTGCCGGGTCAGCTTGTGATCGCCCTCGTACGTCGGGCTGTCCTCGCGCATGTCGATCAGCCAGGTCAGCTTCACGCGTGGGTCGAAAGACAGCTGCGGAACGTCCGCCACCCGGTGGACACTGACGACCTCGACGTCGTGGCGCTTGGCCAAGGCTCGTGACAGGTTCACGGTGGACCGGATGGTGCCGCCGATGCCGTAGGCGTTGTTGATGACTAACGCGATCTTCATGTCGTCCCCTCCCCCCGGGGCAGTCCACCGCCACACCGGCACGGGTCGGGAGCGCGGTGCGTGGTGAGGCCCATGAGGAGGAGCGCGGCAGTACGGTCACCCTGTGTGAAACATGAGATCAATCTGTGGGGAACGTGTGTCCATGGCATTGTCGACAAGGGGCGACCCACGCCGAATCCGCCTTCCTGGAGAGGTACTTGAGGCAGGCGAAGGGCCCCGTGGGACGGATCCACGGGGCCCTTCTTGGTCAGCACCGACGTCAGGGCAGCGCCGGTGCCTGGGGAGCGGCGCCGGGGGGTAGCGCCGCTTGATGGTTCATCCGCCGGTCGGCGCCCCGGCGCGTGAGGGGAGCGCGTGTGGTATCGACCATTGGCAGTCAGGTGGTGCAATGCGGTTTTCTGCTCTGGAACTTGGGGGTTGGGGGTTCGGGGTTGTTCTAGGCATCGTGCTGGATGGGCTGCGGCCTTCGCAACCATTTCGACCGTCCTTGCACAGATTCCGCCGGTCGGCTCCGGGCGTCCCCGGAGCCGACCTTCTCTTGGGTGACCGGGCTGCTGTCCCCTGCCGTCCGGTCACTTCTCTGGAACGAGGTCCCACGACGCACGTCCGTACGCCTCATCGTTCCAGCGGAGCCACGCGTGGTTGTTCGGGCCCGCCCCTGGCTGGCACGGACATCGGGACCAACGAAGCCCGCCGTGGGGCGGTCACGCGCCGTACGGGTGAGAGGGCACGCGCACATGAGTACGCGGGACTCAGATGCGGCCCCGGCACAGTTCCAGCAGCGTCATCGCGAGCGACGTACCCGGCTTGCCCAGCGCGTCCCTGTAGTGGGCGAGGATCTCCATCTCGCGCGACAGGTTCACGCGGCGGCCGCCGGAGGCGATCCGGGACTCCTGGATGACGGCCGAGACGGCCATGCGTTCCTGGACGAGACCAATGATTCGGTCGTCGAGCGTGTCGATGCGCTCACGGGCACCGGAGATCACGTCGGCGGCCTCGTCGGTACGGGCGCCGGTCCTGTCGACTACGTCGGCCATGGTGGGGCTCCTCTTCGAGTGGGGTGCCCCGGAGCGGCAAGGTCCGGAAACGTCAGGCGCCCCGGGCCTTGTCGGCCCGGGGCGCCTGGTAAGTCGCTTGTCAGTTGCTCAAGCAGCACGACCATGGCAGCCGGTGGGCCGGTTGCCATAGGTAAAGACGAAGGTCTGGTGCGTGAGCATGGGGCCAGTATGCATGGGAGGGGGAAACCTTCCAAATACTGGGAGGAGGGACGCCTTCCAGATACACGGGAGCGGGACGTCTTCCAGGCCGATCGGGGGTCTGGGGGCGGAGCCCCCAGTTACGGGACACCATCTCCGAGCACCCAGTTAGACTCAGTACCACAGCCCTGCTAAACCGCCGGAAGGCAAGCCGTGCCATCAGCGTCCCCCGCTGCCGCCGCCCCCGACACCGTCCTGGTCGTCGACTTCGGTGCGCAGTATGCCCAGCTCATCGCCCGCCGAGTCCGTGAGGCGCGGGTCTACAGCGAGATCGTGCCGAGCACCATGCCGGTCGAGGAGATGCTCGCCAAGAACCCGGCGGCGATCATCCTCTCCGGCGGCCCCTCGTCGGTGTACGCGGAGGGCGCCCCCCGCCTCGACCGCGCGATCTTCGAGTCCGGCATCCCCGTCTTCGGCATGTGCTACGGCTTCCAGCTGATGGCGACCACCCTCGGCGGCACGGTCGACAACACGGGCGCCCGCGAGTACGGCCGTACGCAGCTGCACGTCTCGAAGTCCGGCTCCACCCTCTTCGAGGGCACCCCCGACGAGCAGTCCGTCTGGATGTCGCACGGCGACGCGTGCAGCGCCGCCCCGGAAGGCTTCACCGTGACTGCCTCCACGGACGTCGTCCCGGTCGCGGCCTTCGAGAACGACGAGAAGAAGCTGTACGGGGTCCAGCACCACCCAGAGGTCATGCACTCCACGCACGGCCAGCTTGTCCTGGAGCACTTCCTCTACCGGGGCGCGGGCCTGACCCCGTCCTGGACCACCGGCAACGTGATCGAGGAGCAGGTCGCCGCGATCCGTGAGCAGGTCGGCAGCAAGAGGGCCATCTGCGGTCTGTCCGGTGGCGTGGACTCCGCGGTCGCCGCGGCCCTCGTACAGAAGGCCATCGGCTCCCAGCTGACCTGCGTGTACGTCGACCACGGTCTGATGCGCAAGGGCGAGACCGAGCAGGTCGAGAAGGACTTCGTGGCCGCGACCGGCGTACAGCTGAAGGTCGTGGACGCGGAGGAGCGGTTCCTGGACGCGCTCAAGGGCGTCTCGGACCCCGAGGAGAAGCGGAAGATCATCGGCCGGGAGTTCATCCGGGTCTTCGAGCAGGCGCAGGCGGAGATCATCGCCGAGGCGAGCGGCTCGGACGAGGCCGTCGAGTTCCTCGTGCAGGGCACCCTCTACCCGGACGTGGTCGAGTCCGGTGGAGGTACGGGCACGGCCAACATCAAGTCCCACCACAACGTGGGCGGGCTGCCGGAAGACCTCGAGTTCCAACTCATCGAGCCGCTGCGCAAGCTCTTCAAGGACGAGGTCAGGATGGTCGGCCAGGAGCTGGGCCTGCCGGACGAGATCGTCCAGCGCCAGCCCTTCCCGGGTCCCGGCCTCGGCATCCGCATCGTCGGCGAGGTGACGAAGGAGCGGCTCGACCTGCTGCGCGACGCCGACGCCATCGCCCGCGAGGAGCTGACCGCGGCCGGCCTCGACCGGGACATCTGGCAGTGCCCGGTCGTGCTGCTCGCGGACGTGCGCAGCGTGGGCGTCCAGGGCGACGGCCGGACGTACGGCCACCCGATCGTGCTCCGTCCGGTGTCGAGCGAGGACGCGATGACCGCCGACTGGTCGCGCCTCCCGTACGACGTCCTGGCCAAGATCTCGACCCGGATCACGAACGAGGTCGCGGATGTCAACCGCGTCGCGCTCGACGTGACGAGCAAGCCGCCGGGCACCATCGAGTGGGAGTGATTCGGGCAGGGCTTCCCGCGGGGCTCACTTCCGCGGGGCTCACTTCCGCTTGAGAGTGCGCACCGGCTCTCCGGGCTTCCAGATCTCGACGACCAGATACGTGTCGTCCTCGACGTAGGTCCGTACGACCTCCGTCAACTCGGTGCGGAAGAGGTGGAACGGCTCCGGCGGTTCCACCTCTTCGGTGTACCGGGCCCGCTCGCCCGGCTCGTGGACCTCGAACGCCCGGCCCGCGATCCGTACGTCGCCGCCCGCCATCTCCGTGCCGGAACCCGGATTGGCCTGCAGGGCGAAGCGGGGGTCGCGGCGCAGGTCCAGCGCCTTGCGGGAGTCCGGCATCATGCCGAGCCACAACTCGCCGTTCAGGAAACGGACTTCGAGCCCGCTGGTGCGGGGCGACCCGTCCTTGCGGAGGGTGGCGACGATGTGGTGCGTGAACGCCGCGAACCGGTCCTCGACCAGCTTGGCGAGGTCCGGTTCCGCGGTGGTGAAAGTTGCCCAGTTCGACGTCATGAGACGAGTCTCGCGCCGATACCGGACACCTTCTGTCGTCTTACGGCGGATGGCGTTGCACGGATGTCGTTGTGTGGCTGTCGCTGTGCTGCCGCCGTTGTGTGGGCCGTCGATGTGGGGGCGGTGGGCTGCGGTTGTGCGGATGGGCCTCAGATCAGTCCGGCCGCCTTCAGCCGGCGCGCGAGCCGGTCCTTCCGTACCACCTCCAGGCGCAGGAAGACGGCGAACACCGCGGCCATCGTGGCGCTCGCGGCGAGCGAGGCCCGCCAGCCCGCGGGGATCAGCAGCAGAGCCATGAGGGCCGCGCTGGCGGTCATGAAGACGGCCTTGCGGCGCCAGTCCAGGTCGTCGTCCAGGGCGTCGAACTCGATGCGGGCCCTGATCAGTCCGACCGCGGGTGCCACGTCCGGGAGGGGTTTGAGGGTGCCGGGGCGCATGCCGGGGGCGCGGCCGTCCGCGAGGCGGCCGAGGGCGGCGGTACTTCGCTCGCGGGCCTCGGGCCGGCAGTCACGGACCAGGCGGACCTGGAGTGTCGGGCCGAGTCGGCTCGTCTCCTCGTACCGGAATCCGTACTGCACGGCGATGTAGGTGAGCGCGGCGAGTCGGCGTGGGGATCCGCCGAGGTCGTCCAGGACGACCACGTCGCGGGTGGCGACCTGTCGGAGCACGCCTGTGATCAGGCGCTCGGTTCTCTTCATGAGTGGATGGGGCATGAGTGGGTGGGGCATGCGGGGGCGGGGCATGAGCGGGTGGGGGGTGCGGGCGCGGGGCTCGGTCCGCGCAGCGTAGGGGGGTGACTGCGCACGGGGGGTCCTCCAGGGGCGTCGGTACAAATGGCCCGACCGGTTAGTTGGCTCCAGTCAGGCAGACCAGCGACCCCGGACAACGGTTGTGCAATGTTGTACAACGGTTGTGCACTCTCTTCACGAACATCCTCTGTTCTCCTGCGCTGACCGACGGTAACTTCCCGCCCGTAAACCGTAAAGGAGTCCGTAAGGAGTCCGTCCCTCAGGACTGGAGGACACATGCACGGGCCCACGCCGCCCCTGCCCCTTCCCACCGAACAGCTGCGGTTCGCCATGCCGCCCATGCACGAGTCGCTCGACGACGAGCGGCGGCATCGCAAGGAACGCCTCGCGGGGGCGCTGCGGATCTTCGGGCGGCTCGGTTTCGAGGACGGGGTCTCCGGTCATATCACCGCGCGCGACCCGGAGTTCAGCGACTGCTTCTGGGTCAACCCGTTCGGGATGCCCTTCAAGCACGTCACCGTCAGCGATCTGGTCATGGCCAACGAGGACGGGCAGGTGATCGAGGGCCGCTACCACGTGAACCAGGCGGCGTTCACGGTGCACGCCCAGGTGCACGCCGCCCGCCCCGACGTCGTCGCGGTCGCTCACTGCCACTCGGTGCACGGGCGCGCGCTGTCCGCGCTAGGCGATCTGCTGGATCCGATCACGCAGGAGAGCTGCGCGTTCTACGAGGACCACGCGCTGTACGACGCGTACTCGGGCGTCGCCGTGGACGCGGAGGAGGGGCGGCGGATCGCCGCCGCGCTCGGTTCCCGCAAGGCGCTCGTGCTGCGCAACCACGGGCTGCTGACCGTCGGCGACTCGGTGGACGCGGCGGCCTGGTGGTTCCTGTCGATGGAACGGTCGTGCCAGGTGCAGCTGACCGCGCGTGCGGCGGGGCGGCCGGTGCTGATCGACCACAGGCAGGCGGTGGCGACGCGCGAGCAGCTCGGCGGGGATCTGGTGGCGTGGATCAACTACCAGCCGTTGTGGCAGGACATCAGCCGCAGCGAGCCGGATCTGCTTTCCTGAAGGTCGTCGCTTTCTCGAAGGGTCGGCGCTGTCCTGAGGTGTCATCGCTGTTCTGAACGATCGTTCTGGCGGCTTGCCTCAGAAGCGCCGGCGGCTTGTCTCAGAAGCCACGGAGCACGGCGGCTTTTGTCGCCGCGAACTCCTCGTCCGTCAGTACGCCGTCGCGGTGCAGTTCGCCCAACTCCCTCAGGCGGCGAAGGAGTACGTCGTGGTGGTCCGGCTGGGGCTGCGGCTGTTGGGATTCCTGCGTCAGCTGCGGCGGTGTGCCGTCCTGGCGCGGGCCCGGGATGCGGGGCGGGTCACCGGGGACGTACTCGCCGGCGCGGATGGACGGGTGCGGGAGGCGGGCCGTGACCGCGGTGGCGACGAGGGCCGTGAGCAGGTCGCGGCGGGCGCTGCCCCAGAGGTCGAGGGCGTACGGGTCCTTCTCGGGCGGGAGTTTCGAGAACACGGTCTCGCGGGTCAGGAAGCGCAGGAAACCGTCCTCGTAACCGGAGTTGGGCAGCCACTCCACCTGCACGAGATCCCGTATGTCGATGATGCGCGGGCCCGTCGCGCGCTTCACCCGGTCCGAGGTGTCGCTCCAGTCGATACGGACCTGGACGCCGTCGAAGGACACCGTGCCGTCACTGGAGCGGACCGAGACGGGGACGGGCGGGCCGGGGAGGAGATAGGACTTGGTCGGCTCCTTGGGGATCTGTTCGAGGAGCATGGCGCGGCGGATCTCCTCCGCTACGTACTCGGCGACGCCGGAGCGGTCGATGTCCACCGTCAGCCGGTAGGGGTCGGCCGCGTCGGGAAGGCGGCCGCCGGTCGCCTGGAGCAGTGGGTCGGCGCCCTCGCGGAGCCTCAGGCGCAGGCGGCCGCGCTTGCGTTCGGGTTCGTAGACGACGCCCGCGACGGCTTCGAGGGGCACGGCGATCTCTCCGTACGTCTGCCGGAACAGCGGCACGGAGCGGTGGAGTCCCGGTGTGATCCGGACCGTGCTGCCGTCGAAGGCCCAGGTCCCGTCGCGCTGGATGATCTCGGCCATACGGAAATTCTCGCAGCCGGGTCAACACGGGGGTGGGCGGTTCACCCGCGCTGACCTGACCTGGCGGGTGCGGGGGGTGTGGGGTACGGCACAATGCGCTTTCGTCGTGAGGCAGTTGTGCGGCTGGGCGGATGTGCGGTCGGGCAGGTGTGCGGTGGGTTGTCGTGCGGGCTCTCGTGCGGTGGGTTGTCGTGCGGGCTGTTGTGCGGTGGGTTGTCGTGCGCGCTTGTTGTGCGGTGGTTTGTCGCGTAGGGCTGTCGTGTGGGGCTGCTGGGTGGCGAAGGGGTGTGTAGGGCTTGCTGTGCCGCGGGCGGGTGCGCGGTTGGGGCGGGGTCAGTGGCCGACTGGAATGCGGTCGTGATGTATGTGGCGTATGAGTGTGGCGTGCGGTCAGTGATGGTTCGGCGGAGCGGTGTGGAAGGCGGCAGCGGGCGTGGCGGTGCAGGAGGCTAGACAAGGCGCGGAACAGGGCGCGGGGCGGGGCGCCGGTCGGGGCGCGCACGGGGGTGGCTGCACCTGCGGGGACTGTCCGCATGGGGCGCGTGAGGGGCATCGGCGGGCCGTTGCCGAATTTCTGTCCAAGCGGGACGAATTGGCGTCCGGGCGTGGGTTGCCCGCCGCTGTCGCGCACTCGGCCGGGGCCTCGCGGCAGTGGGTTTCGGACGAGTTGACGCAGTCCGCTGATCTCGTCGCCGAGCGCGGGCGGGCCGAGGGGGAGGTCTGGCTGGGGTTCGTGTGGCGACGTACGACTGTCGCGGTGTGGGGGATCGTGGGGTGCTTGCTGTTGGTCCAGGCGCTCACCGCGATCGGGGCCGGGTGGACGAATGCCCGGACGGTGGGGTTGCTCGCGGCGGTGGTTGTGGGCGGGTTGTTGACCGGCGCGTCTTGGCTCCATCGGGCGCGGGGTGGGGTCTTGGCGCCGCTGATCGGGGAGGACAACCGGCTGTCCACCTCTCGTGCGGTGGCGGTTGTTTGGGTGCTTTTCGTCGTCTATGCCGTTTTGGTGCTGGCGGGGCGGCTCGCGGGGGCGTCCTCGCCTGCCGAGCGGGACGCGTTGATCGATGGGCTTGACCTAGCCCGGGGAGCGGGGGTTGTCACCGTTCTCGGCGTGGTGTGCGGGATCGCCGTGTTGGTGCGGCGGGTTGTGGGATTGCGGGTTCTCGGGCAGCGCTTGCAGAAGGTGCGGGCCGACCGGCCCAGGGCAGCGGACCTGTTGACCGATGACTCGGGGCGGGGGAGCTTCGCGGACACCCAGTACGTGGTGATCACCGCGGTCGCCCTGGTGTTCGCGGCGGTACGGCTCGCGCGGCGGCCCGAACAGTTGCCGGATCTGCCGTGGGGGCTGGCGTTGGTGGTACTCGTGTCGGCCGCCACCTATGTCGCAGGGAAGTACGCGGAGGGTGGGCGGCCGGTGATTCTGTCGGTCGTGCGGGCTCGGGAGGCGGGCGATCTGGACGCGCCGATTCGGACTGGGGACGACATCGAGATCCGGGGGGCCGGGTTCGTGCCGCCCGGGGCCGGGACGGCGGACCGGTTGTCGCGGATGGTGGTGCGGATCGGGGCGGTGCATGTGCATGTGCCGCTTGTTCCGGTGGCTGGGGGATTCAGCAATCCGTCCGACGCGGTGCTCACGGTGCCGGTGCCGGTGGATGTGGAGCCTGGACGGCTTGAGGTGCAGGTGGTTACTGCGGCGGGGGTGGAGACGAATCGGGTGGGGATTGATGTGACTGAGTGAGGGGCGGACGGGGCCTGTGGTGGGTGGCTTCGGATCTGTGGTCTGTGGTCTGTGGTTTCTGGTTTCTGGTCTGGTGCGAGTGGGTGGGGGCTGGTCGCGCAGTTCCCCGCGCCCCTTGAAAGCGCGCCTGCCGGTGGGTGGGACGCGCCGGTACGGCGACTGCATCCCCCGGCCCAGGAGCGCGGGGAACTGGCGCGCCCAGCGCACGACGACGGCAGTGTACGTAGCGGAGGAGATCCGCCGCTCTGGTGGCGCGGGGAACTGCGCGCCCAGCCACCGACGGCCCGCACTTCACGAACCCGCCTGATGCGCTCCGTTAAGGGCTCGGGGAACCGCGCAAACGGCCCAACCGACCGGCAGATCTCGGCTGCAGCCGGAGGCACCCCCCCAGTAGGGCTCAAAAGCGGACGTTCCGGTGGGCGCGGTGGAAATTTGTCGGTTCGGGGGTGAGCGGGAGCTTGCGGTCGTACGTATCGTCTGTTGAGGGGTAAACCGTTCGGCGGGCGAGAGGCGGCGGAGGGCGATGGCTCACGGCATGCGGATGGACTCGCACTCGGGGTACACGGACGACGGCGGTCGGGACTGGCGGGATACCGCCACCCGGTACGCGTTGCTTCCGCTGCGGGTCTTCCTCGGCGTCACCTTTATCTATGCGGGGCTCGACAAGCTCACTGACAGCGCGTTCATGTCCGATGCCGGGTCGGGGTCGGTCGGCGACCTGATGCGTACGGTGCGTGACTCATCGGCCATTCCGGCCCTGGTGGATCTTTCCCTCAAGAATCCCGTCGGCTTCGGCTATGCCATCGCCTTCGGGGAGCTCGCCGTTGGTATCGGCACGCTGATCGGCCTCTTCGCTCGTATTGCCGCGCTCGGCGGGGCTCTCATCTCCCTCAGCCTCTGGCTGACGGTGAGCTGGGCGTCGGATCCGTACTACTACGGCAATGACCTCCCCTACCTGATGGCTTGGCTGCCCCTCGTGCTGGCCGGCGCGTCGGTGTTCTCCGTGGACGCGATGCTGCGGGCGCGGCGGAGGCCCCGGCTGGGTGCCTACTAGTCGGCGGTAGTCAGCACCAGTCGGCGGGAGTCAGCACTTGTCGGTGCGTCGGTGCTGGTCGGTCACCCGAAGCCGACCCGCTCCAGCCAGAAGTCGAGCAGCTCCGCGTCCCCGAGAATCTCGATGTGCTTGCTCTGGGCGGGGCGTCGTCTGTAGACGAGGAGCAGGAGTTCGCTCAGGGGCCCGCGTACCGCTACGGCGGCCTTCTCGTGCGTGCGGCGCCACTCGATCGTGTCGCCGGTGAGGTCTACGAGCCATTCCGCCGCCGCCTCCGGGGCGGTGTCGGTCGCGTGGAAGTGGAGCGTGTGGCCCGGACCGAGGAGGTCGCGTTTCTCCGGGTGGACGTCGAAGAGCTGCGGCACTGAGCCGAGTTCCATCCACTCGTCCATTGCGTCGAGGGCGAGGTCCTCGTCGACGGTGAAGTCCTCGGCGACGATGAAGTCCCTGTCCATGGCCAGGGTGGCGTCGGCCCGGTGGATGAGGGCCTCGTGTGCGAAACGGCGAGCGTAGAACCTGGCCGTTTGCTCTGGGACCGGCGTCCATACCGCGGCGTCGGGGCCGGCGGCGCGCAGTGCTTCGGCCAGTTTCTCGGCTCCCTCGGTGAGCCAGGGGCCGAGCAGAGCGGCGTCCTCGTGGGTGTAGGCGGAGAGGACACGGAAGTGGTCGTCGGGGAGTGGATGCGTCGCGCGGGTCCGTACGGTCTTCTCGGCCCAGCGGTGGCCGCCGCCGAGGTGGCGCAGCAACTGGCCCACGTTCCAGCCGGGGCACGAGGGGACGGGGGCCATCAGGTCCGCGTCGGCTGTGCAGGACCTCAGCAGGTTGGTCTGCCTGACGATCTCGGCGCAGTGGCGCTCGTGGCTCAGGAGGGTCATGGCGTCGCCCTCAAGAAGCTCAGGGTCAAGGTCATGGCCCCACGGTAGGGGCCGCCACTGACAATGGGGTCTGAGTGGCGAGAGTTCAGGGACAGTTCCTGGTCGGCGAACGCGTGGTCGGTCGGGGCCGGGAGGCCCTAGGGGGTGTGGGTGTCCTCTCGGGCGGGGATGGCTCGGCGGTGGCGACGTATTCCAAGGGTCAGGGTGCCTGCCGCGGCTGCCAGGCACAGGCCTCCTGCGACCAGGGGGATCACTACGAACCACGGGGTGTCCCAGGCGCCGCCCGCGTCGCCGAAGTAGACGATGCCCGTGAGGGTGAGGAAGAGGCCCGCGATGAGTCGGCCGGGCTGGAATTCATGACGTGGCACGGGTCACCTCCGCTTGTCCGATGCCGACTTGGAGGGTGAGGTCGAGCGTTCCGCCGGTCTTGGTGTCGCCCGTGGGCGTGAGCGTCAGCTGCTTGCTCTTGCCGGGGGCCACGTCCACGTCCTGCTTGCCGTCGCCCGGCAACTGGATGTCGCCCACGCCCACTTCCACGTCCAGCCTCACGGTCGCGTCCTTGGGCACCACGACCTCGAGCTTGCCCATGCCCACCTCGGCGTTCGTCGTCACGGTCTGGCCCTTGGACAGGTCGATCCGGGTGAGGTCGAGCGTCCCGACACCGGTGCCGAGGTCGTACTGCCCCTGTACGGCGGCCACCGTGGAAGGTGTCCACTCCGTACGCGTCCAGTGCGTACTGATGTCCTTCGGTAGCGCCGCCGACCCTGCCAGCAGCCCCGCCGTGATGATCGCGAGGAAGATCGACCCCGCTCCCGTACGCCCCCGGAACGCGCTGACCGCGATACCTATGCCGAACACGGCGAGCGCGCATGACAGGCCGGTCTGCAGGCTGGTGCCCAGCGCGCGGTCTTCCCAGGTCAGGCTCGTGCCGAGCGTGCCCGCCAGCATTGCGAGCAGGAACACCCAGCCGCCGATCCAGCGGGGGCCGGGCTGCTTGGGCTCTCGTGTGCGTATGTCCCTTCCGAGGGCGCCGCCGTGCGCGATGGTGACGGCCGCCGCGATGTCGCGGTCCCGTGCGTCCTTGGGGCCCCACAGATAGCCCGTGCCGCCCACATACGTGCCGTCCTTGACGATGGGCTCACGCCACCAGGACGGGAAGGCGACAGGGACGGGTGGTGCCTGTGCCTCCGGCGGCGCGTCGGCCACAGCCTGTGCGGCGAGCGGGTCGGGATCGGGGGTGCCGCGGTTCCGCGACCAGTAGCCGGCGCCCGCGAGGAGCAGGGCGAGCGTCGCCGCGAAGGTGAGCACGCCGCTGTTGCTCAGCATGGAGAGGAACACCCCGCAGCCGACCAGCGCGAACAGCACGCCCGTCAGCGCCTGGCCGTCCACGCGGCCGGTGAGGAGCTTGCGCACCTCGTTCTCCTCCTCGTCGTCGTACGCGACGAAGAGCCAGGCGAAGCCGTAGAAGATCAGGCCGATGCCGCCGGTCGCCGAGAGCACCGCGAGCACGATCCGGAAGATCACCGGGTCCATGTCGCACTGCCGCCCGAGCCCCGCGCACACACCGCCCAGCATCTTGTGTCGCCGGTCGCGTCGGAACTTGCGCGGGACCTCGGGCACACCCGTATCTCCTGGCGTGACCGGATCTCCGTGGGCGCGTGGCTCCCCGGGCGCGCGCGGCTCCTCACCCGCGGCGGCCGGGGCGTCCGCGGCAGGCACGGCGTCCTGCGGCCCGGCCCCCGCGCCCGGGCTGCCGCCCCGGCCAGGGCCCGAACCGGGTCCCGGACCCGTCGCGGCGTGCTGCTGATCTGTCATGTGTCCATGGTGACGGGCGCGACGGCCCGTTGGGAGTCGGAACGACCCTGGCCGAACCCTGAAATCGACCCCGAGGTGCGTGGAGGGGGAGGGAGGGGGCTCGGTGGAGGTTGAGGTGCAGGGCGGAGGCGAAGGGGGAAAAGGGGGATGAGGGGACCAGCTGACCGGCGGATGGCACGGCTGTTCGGCGGCTGTCACGGCTGTCCGGCGGATCAGGTCGGTGTCGCGAGATAGCGGGGCATCAGCCGGTTCTGCGGGGTTGCCGGCGGGGTCGGTTCTGCGGCGATGGGGCCGGCGGCCTCCTCCGCTGGTCTCCCCCTCGGCCTCCTCCGCTGGCCTCCGCCGGCCAGGGCCTGGATCCGCGAAGCGCCACGGCTTCGAAGATCAGGGGAGTCTCGGGGGTCGACCCTGATGCCCGGGCACGGCCGACGTGTGAATATCGATGGCATGCCGGAAGCCGCAACTCTGACCGTCGAGGACCCGCGGCCGCCGCGCAAGCTCTACCGCAGCAGTGACGGACGCTGGTTCGGTGGTGTGGCGCGGGGGCTCGCCGGGCACCTCGGGCTGCCCGTGATCTGGGTGCGGCTGGTCTTCGTCGGTCTGTTCATGGCCGAGGGACTGGGTGCGTTGTTGTACGCGGCGTTCTGGTTCTTCGTCCCGCTCGGCGTCGGCGGCGTGGACGCCGAGCGGCCCCCGGCCCTGGCCACCGAGACCGCCCCCGACGGCCGGCGCAGACTCGTCGCCCGCAAGCCCGACAAGGGCCAGATCGTCGCGCTCCTCGCCATGGTCGTGATGGCCATGGTCTTCGTCGGCAGTGTGAACCTGAGCGGCGGGGCCAAGGCCTATCTCTGGCCCACCGTCCTCGTCGGCGCGGGCGTCGCCCTGGTCTGGCGCCAGGCGGACAACGCGCGGCGGGCCCGCTGGATGGAGGTGGGCCGCCGCCGGCGCACGCTCACGCTGCTCCGTTCCGCGGCCGGCGTCCTGCTCGTCACCGCTGGCGTCTCCGGGATATTCGTCCTGCAGGGTTCCGCCGCCCACCTCGGCTCGGTCCTCCAGGCCGCGTTGGCGGTCCTCGTCGGCATAGCGCTGCTCGCCGGCCCCTATCTCGTCCGCATGACCCAGGACCTCTCCGAGGAGCGCCTGATGCGTATCCGCGCTCAGGAGCGGGCGGAGGTCGCCGCGCACGTCCACGACTCGGTGCTGCACACCCTGACCCTGATACAGCGCAACGCGGAGAACGCGAGCGAGGTAAGACGCCTCGCCCGCGCCCAGGAGCGCGACCTGCGCAACTGGCTCTACAAACCGGAGGGCACCGGCAAGGACGAAGCGGACGAGCCCGACACCCTGGCCGAGGCGGTCCGGCGCAGCGCGGCGGAGGTCGAGGACAAGCACGGCGTCCCCATCGAGGTCGTCGTCGTCGGCGACTGCCCGCTCGACGACAGAATCGGAGCGCAGATGCAGGCCGCGAGGGAAGCGATGGTGAACGCGGCCAAGTACGGTGGCGAGGGCGGCGCGGTGCAGGTCTACGCCGAGGTCGAGGGGAGAACCGTCTTCGTGTCGGTCCGGGACCGTGGTCCTGGGTTCGACCTGGATTCGATACCCGCCGACCGCATGGGCGTCAGAGAATCGATCATCGGCCGCATGGAGCGCAACGGCGGTACGGCCCGGCTGCGCGCAGTGCCGGACGGCGGCACGGAGGTCGAGCTGGAGATGGAGAGGGCGGAGACATGAGCGACGCGAACGAGCCGACCGGGGCGGTCGAGCCGAGCGGCGGCGCGACCGGCGCGGGCGCGATGGCGGCGGGCGCGGCCAACGGCCCCGCCACGCCGACCGGTCCGGCCGGAGCCGACGCGCCGTCGCAGGCCGCCGCGTCCAACGACCCGGCGGGCACGATCAACGATCCGGCTGGCGCGAACAACGACCCGGCGGGCACGAGCGATCCGGCGGGCGCCGGGCCCGGGCGGCATGTGCGGGTGGTCCTCGTCGACGACCACCGCATGTTCCGTACGGGGGTTCAGGCGGAGATCGGGCAGACAGAGCGGACCGGTGTCGAGGTGGTCGGCGAAGCCGCGGACGTCGACCAGGCGGTCACGGTCATCACGGCGACACGGCCTGAGGTCGTCCTCCTCGACGTGCATCTTCCGGGCGGCGGCGGGGTCGAAGTCCTGCGCCGCTGCGCCCCGTTGATGGCCGACGCCGAGCAGCCCGTACGGTTCCTGGCGCTGTCCGTGTCGGACGCCGCCGAGGACGTCATCGGCGTGATCCGGGGCGGCGCCCGGGGGTACGTGACCAAGACGATCACCGGTACGGACCTCGTGGACTCGGTCTTCCGCGTCCAGGACGGCGACGCAGTCTTCTCTCCCCGCCTGGCCGGATTCGTCCTCGACGCCTTCGCCTCGACGGATGCCCCGCCGGTGGACGAGGACCTGGACCGCCTCACCCAGCGCGAGCGCGAGGTGCTGCGACTCATCGCCCGGGGGTATGCATACAAGGAGATCGCCAAGCAGCTCTTCATCTCCGTCAAGACGGTCGAGTCCCATGTCTCGGCGGTGCTGCGGAAGTTGCAGCTGTCGAACCGGCACGAGCTGACACGGTGGGCGACGGCGAGGCGACTGGTCTGACTGCTGACTGCTGACTGGTAGCTGGTCACGGTCCGGGCGGCCGCGTGGTGTCGGCGGGGCGCGGTCGGGCGCGTTCGGTCGGGCCCGTTCAAGCGGTCGGTTCAGGCTGCAGCGTTCAGTTGGGATTTACGGCCACCGCCTTGGAGAACGTGTAGTGGAACGTACCGTCCTCGGCCGCCGGGTAGTGCAGGTGCGCGACGCCGCGGGCCCGGTCCGTGGGCGTCATGATGCCCGCGGCCAGGGCGTCGTCCCGTGCGGACCGATCATGGTGATGAATGTGGTGCGGGTGAAGCCATCGACCACGTTCGGAGAAGGAGAAGGCCAAGGTGAAGGCGGAGGTGCAGGTGAAGACGGAGGTGGCGGGAGCCTGGGGAACTTCACCGACACCGACACCGACCTCGCCGGTGCCGCGCTGACGCGGGGCATCTACGCGAGGTGAGCTGAGAAGGGCGACGGAACCTTCACCACCCCGTTCACGCCACGCGCGTAGCCCCCGCGAACGGCATCTCGTCGATCGGTGCCAACCGCACCGGCGCCGACGGATTGGGGGCGTGGATCATCTGCCCGTTGCCCACATACAGCCCCACATGGCTGATGCCCGAGTAGAAGAACACCAGGTCACCGGGCCGGATTTCGGACCGCGAGACGCGCTGTCCCGCATTGATCTGCGAGTACGTCGTGCGGGGCAGCGAGATCCCCGCGGAGCGGTACGCGGCCTGCATCAGCCCCGAGCAGTCGAAGGCGTCGGGGCCGGTGGCGCCCCACACGTACGGGCTGCCGAGCTTCTCGTATGCGTACGCGATCGCCGCCCCGGCACGGGAGTTGGGAGCGTCGGCGGAGGAGCCGCCCGGACCCGAACCCAGGTCACGCGGGACGGAAGTGGAGCGTGAGGCACGCGCGGCGTCCGCGGTGTGCGCGTCGTCCGCACCGATCCGCGCCCGCTCCTCGTCCGGCAGCCGGGACAGTAGCTGCCGCGCCTCGCCCAGCTTCCCGGTGACCGTCTTCTTGTGCCGCTTCAGCTGCGCCTGTTGCGCCTTGAGGGAGGCCAGTTCGACATGCGCGGCCCCGCGCAACTGCTCGATCTCGCGGAGCTGCCCACGTACGCGCGACACCGTCGAGGCCTGTCGGCTGTCGGCCCGCTCGGCGAACGCGGCCCCGTCCAGGTACTGGTTGGGATCCGAGGAGAGCATGAGCCGCAGCGCGGGGTCGATCCCGCCGTCCCGGTACTGCGCGGTGGCCAGCGAACCGAGTGCGTCCCGCTCGGAGTTGAGCCTTTCCGTCTTGCGCGCGGCCTCGTCCCGCAGGGTGCTCAGCCGGCCCTCTGCCTTCGTGGCCTTCTCCTTCGCCCCGTTGTACTTCTCGGTGGCGACCTCCGCCTCCTGGTACAACTTGTCGATCTTCGCCTTGACCTGAGCCGACGTCAGCTCCGGCTCCGCGTGCCCGGTCCCGTCGAAACCGGTCGCGCTCGCCGCGCCGGCGAGCGCGACCGTGAAGGCTGTGCGGGCCGTATTTCCGCCGCCTGAGCGCTGTCTCGGCTTGCGGTGCGCTGCCACGTGGGCCCACGTCCTTTCCTGAAGCCCGAAGGGGACTTCCGTACGGTCGTCGAGGCGTTGGTACGTCCCCGGCGGCGGTCCTCGATGGGTCGGGTACGCGTCCGGCGGCGGCCCGCACAGGGGGAGCGGGCCGCCGCCGGACCTTCCTCGGCGGTGGTGTCCGACGGCCGCCCCTGGCCCGGGCGGCGGTGGGGAGCCGGTCACCTGGTGAAGGACGCTAAACCTGGGAGCGCGACCGGGGTAACGGCAAGTACGGAAGTGGTGGGACTCGGGCGCGAGATGACCGTATGCGACCGTGATCCAGATCTGGCGCCGCCGACTTGGCGTGGTGGAGTGACCGATGCGGGGGTTGTGGGGGAGCGGGGAGCCCGGCGGTGCTATGGGCGCTACCGGACCGCCGGACCGCCGGACCGCCGGACCGCCGGACCGCCGGGCCACCGGGGCCCACGGGCCCAGGGGCGGTGCGGGGCCGTATTCGGGCGCCCGGTTAGGGTCCGGGCTCATGGACGTACTCATTCATGTCTTCGTCGCCCTCCACATCATCGGCATCGCCGCCCTCCTCGGCGGCTTCCTCACCCAGATGAAGGCGATGGGCGACGGCACGGCCCGTTTCGGCCCCGCCATGCTCCACGGCGCGCTGACCATGCTGGTCACCGGCGCGATCCTGGTCGGCCTCAACCAGGCAGACGACCAGACCGTCAACAACGTCAAGATCGGCGTGAAGCTGGCACTGCTGATAGTGATCCTCGGGCTCGTGTACGTGAAGCGGGACGAGGAGCAGGTGGAGAAGAGGCTGTTCGGGGTGGTGGGCGGACTGACCACCGCGAACATCTTCATCGCGGTGCTCTGGACCTGAGCGGAGGCATCGGCGAGACGGAAAGCACACGGATACGGGGGGAAGCACACGCGCGTACGCCGATGGATGCGGGAGGCACTCGCGCGTACGCCGATAGATACGGGCAGCAGATACGGGCAGCACGCGCGCGTACCCCTCTAAGAAGGCGTACGCGCGCGTGCGCCACCTGTGCCCTACGAAAACCCCTCCACTGCCTTAAGAAAACCCTCCACGCACGCGCGCCTCACGCAGGCCGCACCACGCTGTGGATCGGCATGTAGTAGATCGACTCCTCGCGGACGTACGCCCCCGGCTTCGGCGCGTGGATCATCATGCCGTCGCCGATGTAGATGCCGACGTGGCTGATGTCGTCGTAGAAGAAGACGAGGTCGCCGGGCTGTGCGCTGTTCACCGAGACCGTCGTGCCGACGTTGACCTGGTCCCAGGTGGTGCGCGGGAGCGTGACGCCCGCGGCCTTCCAGGCGGCCTGGGTGAGGCCCGAGCAGTCGTAGGAGCCGGGGCCGCTCGCGCCCCACACGTACGGCTTGCCGATCTGGTCGCGGGCGAAGGCGAGCGCCTTGTCGGCCTTGGCGGTGTACGAGGTGGAGTCGGTCCCCGAGGTGCTCCCCGTGCCCGTGGACGTCCCCGCCCCCGTACCCGTCGAGGTTCCCGTGTCCTGCTGGGCCTGCGCGGCCGCCTCCTGGCGTTGCCGCTCCTCCTCGGCCGCCTGCTGCCGCGCCAACTCCGCAGCCTTGCGCTGCGCCTCCTCCTGCTTCTCGCGCTCGATCGCCGCGAGCCGTGCCTTCTCCTCGACGGTCAGCTTCGAAAGCAGTTCGCGCGCCTCGGCGAGCTTCCGCTGGACGTCCGCCTTGGACGTCTTGAGCGTGCTCTGCGTCGTGGTGAGCGCCTGGAGGCTCTCGGACGCCTCCTGCCGCTTCTCCGTCGTAGCGGCCTGCTGCGTCACGTAGTCGTCGACGGCCTGCTTCTGGCGGCTGGTCAGCCGACTCATCAGCTGGGTCTGGTCGAAGTAGTCCTGCGGGTTGTCCGCGAGGAGGAGGGAAGCGGTGTCGGGGGCGGAGGCTCCCGTGCGGTACTGCGCGGCGGCGAACGTACCGAGTTCCTCGCGCGCCTCGTTGAGCTTCTCCGTGCGCTGGGCCACGTCGTCCAGGAGGGTGTCCACGCGCTTGCGCTGCTTGGTGGTCTTCTCCTTGGCTCCGTTGTACTTCTCGGTCGCCGTCTCAGCCTTCTGGTAGAGGTCGTCGACCTTCTTCTGGACTTCCTCCAGGCTCGGCTTGGGCTCCGCGGCCGGCGAGGCGTTCGCCGTCTGGGAGAGGAGAGCCACGGAGGTGAGGGCCGCGGTGGCGAGAGCCGGGGTCCTCATGCCCATGGGACTGGGCGGCCGCGTCTTGCGGTGTGGCGCCACGAAGGCGACTCCTTCCGTCATCCGCCTACCGAGTTAGCTGTCGGGTTCGGGCGAGTGCTTCGGAAGGTTTGCCCTACGGTCCTCCTCCCGGACGGGAGTTGGACCGATTCACCCCAAGGTCGGTGGGTCCCCGGTTCCGTCGGCCACGAGGGCGTACCGGATTCGGCGGAGGCCGCTCGGCCCGGCGATGTTCGCCGGTGGGGGTCGGGCGGCCTACTCCGCAAGTTAGCCAATTCGTGTGGCTCTTGTGAAGTTTGATGTTCGATATGCCCGATACGTTTTCGTGACCTTAGCCTCGCACATCGCTCTCCGGGGTCAATCCGGAATGATTTGTGGTGAGTTGTTCGGAGTTACGGAGTCCGCCCGCTTCCGGCCACTAGGGTCGGCGCCGGCCCGGGACGGCCCGGCCCGGGACGGCCGGCGCCGACCGCGGACGACAGGGGGCACAGATGGCATACAGGGCGAATGCGGCACGCAGGGCGCACGTGGAACGCAGGGCACACAAAGTGCGTACAGGGCGACTCTTCCTCGCCTCGGCCACCGGGGTCGCCCTCGCCGTCACGGCGGGAGTCGCCCCCGCGAGTTCCGCGACCGCGAGTTCCGCGGCTTCTGAGAGTTCTGCGAGCTCCACAAACGGCTCCGCCGCGAAGCCGACCGGCCGCGTCTGGCGTGTCGATCCCCGCACCGGGAAGATCCTCGGCTGGAAGGGCGGTTTCGGGTCGATCACCGGGATCGCCGTCAACGGCAAGGGTGACCTGTACGTCAGCGAGCTCTTCGCCGGCCGTGTGGTCAAGGTCGCGCACGACGGCGGCAAGCGCACGAGCGTGAAGGCACCGTTCCCGGGCGGCGTGGCCGTGGATCCGTACGACGGGAAGGTGTACGTCTCGGCCTGGTCCATCGCGGACCGTAACGGCACGGTGATGGAGGGCAAGAAGACGCCTGGCGGCCGGCTCTGGAAGATCCTCGGGTTCTGAGGGCTCGAGTTCAGGCTCGGGTTCAGGGCTCGGATGATGGAGGTCTTGGCTGCCGGCAGCCATCTTCTGGTGGCCGAGTGCGAATTCCGTCGAGTTTCCAGGGTGGCGGCGGGGTGTCAGTGGGGGCGCCTAGACTCGGAGAGCGATGAGCAGCCTCTTTGATGACAGCTTCCTGGCGGACCTCAAGCCCTCTCGGGCCCACGAGGAAGAGCCCCCGCCGCCGCCCGAGGACGAGGCGCCGGAGCCGGTTCCGGACGACCTGTTCGGCGGCCGCTTCGACGTGCCGCCGAGCAGGGACGGGTACTACCGCGACGGCGCCCACCGGCCCGCCGTGGACCCGGCCGCGCTCCTTGACGGGCTGAACGAGAACCAGCGTGCGGCGGTCGTGCACCACGGCTCGCCCCTGCTCATCGTGGCCGGCGCCGGCTCCGGTAAGACCCGTGTGCTCACGCATCGGATCGCCCATCTGCTGGGCGAGCGCAAGGTGCACCCGGGCGAGATCCTCGCGATCACCTTCACGAACAAGGCCGCGGGCGAGATGAAGGAGCGCGTCGAGCACCTCGTCGGCCCGCGCGCCAACGCGATGTGGGTGATGACCTTCCACAGTGCGTGCGTCCGCATCCTGCGCAGAGAGTCGAAGAAGCTCGGCTTCACGTCGTCGTTCTCGATCTACGACGCCGCCGACAGCAAGCGCCTCATGGCCTTGGTCTGCCGTGATCTGGACCTCGACCCCAAGCGCTTCCCGCCCAAGTCGTTCAGCGCCAAGATCTCGAACCTGAAGAACGAGCTGATCGACGAGGAGGACTTCGCGGGCCAGGCCGCCGACGGCTTCGAGAAGACCCTCGCCCAGGCCTACGCGATGTACCAGTCACGGCTGCGCGAGGCGAACGCGCTCGACTTCGACGACCTGATCATGACGACGGTCAACCTGTTCCGTGCCTTCCCGGACGTCGCCGAGCACTACCGCCGCCGCTTCCGCCACGTACTGGTCGACGAGTACCAGGACACGAACCACGCCCAGTACGCGCTCGTACGGGAGCTGGTGGGCCCCTCCGGCGAGGACCAGGACCCGGGCGAGCTGTGCGTCGTGGGCGACGCCGACCAGTCCATCTACGCGTTCCGCGGCGCGACCATCCGCAACATCCTCCAGTTCGAGGAGGACTACCCGGACGCGAAGACGATCCTCCTGGAGCAGAACTACCGTTCCACCCAGACGATCCTCACCGCCGCCAACGCGGTCATCGAGCGTAACGAGAGCCGCCGCCCCAAGAACCTGTGGACCAACGCGGGCGCCGGCTCCCAGATCACCGGCTACGTGGCCGACACGGAGCACGACGAGGCCCAGTTCATCGCCGACGAGATCGACCGGCTCACGGACGCGGGCGAGGCCAAGGCGGGCGACGTCGCCGTCTTCTACCGGACGAACGCGCAGTCCCGTGTCTTCGAAGAGGTCTTCATCCGCGTCGGCCTGCCCTACAAGGTCGTCGGCGGCGTCCGCTTCTACGAGCGCAAGGAAGTCCGGGACGTCCTGGCGTACCTTCGCGTGCTCGCGAACCCCGAGGACTCCGTACCGCTGCGCCGCATCCTGAACGTGCCCAAGCGAGGAATCGGCGACCGCGCCGAGGCGATGATCGACGCGCTCTCCCAGCGCGAGAAGATCAGCTTCCCGCAGGCGCTGCGCCGCGTCGACGAGGCGTACGGCATGGCGGCCCGCTCGACCAACGCCGTCAAGCGGTTCAACACGCTGATGGAGGATCTGCGGACCGTCGTCGAGTCGGGCGCCGGCCCGGCGACCGTTCTGGAGGCGATCCTCGAACGCACCGGCTACCTGGCCGAGTTGCAGGCCTCGACCGACCCGCAGGACGAGACCCGCATCGAGAACCTCCAGGAACTCGCCGCCGTGGCCCTGGAGTTCGAGCAGGAGGCCGGTGAGGGCGAGGCGGCGGGCGGGCTCTCCGCCTTCCTGGAGCGGGTCGCGCTCGTCGCCGACTCCGACCAGATCCCGGACGAGGACGAGGACGGGTCCGGCGTCATAACGCTGATGACCCTCCACACCGCCAAGGGCCTCGAGTTCCCCGTGGTGTTCCTGACCGGCATGGAGGACGGCGTCTTCCCGCACATGCGCGCACTCGGCCAGACCAAGGAGCTGGAGGAGGAGCGGCGGCTCGCGTACGTCGGCATCACGCGCGCGCGTGAGCGGCTGTATCTGACGCGGTCCTCGATGCGCAGTGCCTGGGGCCAGCCCTCGTACAACCCGCCGTCCCGCTTCCTTGAGGAGATCCCGGACACGCATCTGGAGTGGAAGCGGACGGGGTCCATGGGGCCGGTGTCCTCCGGTCCCGCCGCCGGTGTGGCGGCCTCCCTGTCCTCCTCCCGCTCGCGCTCGGCGGCCTCGGGTGCCTCCGGCTTCGCGACGCGCCGCGGCGGCGCGACCGAGAAGCCGGTGGTGGCGCTGGCGGTGGGGGACCGGGTCACCCACGACCAGTTCGGCCTGGGCACGGTGGTCGGAGTGAAGGGCACGGGGGCGAACGCGGAGGCGACTGTCGACTTCGGTGAGGAGAAGCCGAAGCGGTTGCTGCTGCGGTACGCGCCGGTGGAGAAGCTGTAGGACGAGCTGGGTAGAACCAGCCACCGTTCTGGCCGATACGGGGGTCTGGGGGCGGACCCTCAGATACTCCAGCTCCAGCAGAGGGTTCGCTTAACCAGCAGAGGGTTCGCTTAAGTCGGGTCCAAGCCGTGGCTCCGCAGCCACGGGAGCGGGTCGATCGCCGAGCCGCCGCCCGGGCGTACCTCGAAGTGGAGGTGCGGACCCGTGGAGTTGCCGGAGTTGCCGGAGAAAGCGATCGGGTCCCCGGCCTTCACAACGGCGCCGGAGGAGACCTTGTAGCTGGCGAGGTGGCAGTACCAGGTCTCCGTGCCGTCCTTGGCGGTCACGATGACCATGTTGCCGTACGCGCTGTTCCACTGCGTGCGGACGGTCCCGTCGGTCGCGGCCATCACCGTCGTGCCGTACGAGACGGGGAAGTCGATGCCGGTGTGCACGGACATCCAGTTGATGCCGGCCTGTCCGTAGTAGGCGCTGAGCCCCTTCTGCGCGACCGGCAGCGCGAACTTCGGACGCAGCCGCTCCTTGCGGGCCGCCTCCTCCGCAGCCTTCCGCTTCTCGGCGACCTGCTGGGCCTTCAAGTCGATACGTTCCTGGGTCCGGCTGGCCCGGTCGGCGAAGTCGACCGCGTCCGCGGAGAGGTTCTCGAGCTGGGTGTCCAGCTTGTTGTTCACCGCCGACGGCTTCACCGCGGTCGCGTCGGGCGCGGAAGCCGTCGTCTCCCTGATGTCGTCCCCGCTCCCGCCGGTCACCGTCGCGGCGGCGATCCCGGCCACGCCCATCACACACGCCGAGGGCACGGCGACCGTCAGCAGCGCGGAACGCTTGGGCGGAGGGCGACGGCGGGAACGAGAGGCGGAACGGTTGGCCGCGCGGCCCGCCGAGCGGGAGGCAGGTGCGGCGACGGGATTGATCTCCTCGACGTCTTCGAGGAGCGAGGGCTCGTCATGACCGTGGGCACCGGCGCGATGACCGGTGCCCACGTTGTCGATGCCGTCGGAGGGGGTGAACTCACCCTCCACGGAGGCCTGTTCGTCGTAGCCGACCTGCTCGAAGATGGCGGTGGCCTGCTGCTCGTACGACTCGTGCTGCTCGTACGACTCGTGCTGGTCGTAGGACTGATGCTGGTCATACGACTCGTGCGTGGCCTGATGCTCGGTCTGCGCGTGATCGTGCCCGTGCCCCTGATCCTGCCCGTGGCCCGGCGCCTGCTCATGTACCTGGGCGTGGTGGGTCTGGTCGCCGCCGTCCGAGTTCCACGCCGTAGCGTCGTGCGCGCCCGTGTCGAAGGCCGGCGCGGTCCACTGCTGTGTCCCGTCGACCGTATCGGCCTGATGCCAGGCGTTCGCGTCCCACTGGCCGGTGGTGGCGTCGGGGCTTCCGGCCTGCGCCGGAATCTGACCGAGATACTGGTAACCGGCGTCCGGCCAGACGCCGCTCGTGTCATAGCTACCGGTCTCGTACGCCGCGTGGTGCTGGGCCGCGTACGGGTCGTAGTTCAGCGTCTGATGACTGCCGGTCGAACTCCCCCAGTTACCGCTGGGAGGTTCCCCCAACGTGGCGTCGTACGAACCCGTTCCGCCGCCACCGCCGTTGCTTCCGCTTCCGTGTCCGTTGCCGGGGAGATCGCCGAAGAGGGGGTCAGTGTCGAAGTGCGTCGTCGCGTAGGCGCCCGTCGTGCCGTAACTGCCCGTGCCCGTCGTGTCGTACGTGCCGGTGGCACCCTCGCCGAAACCGTTGGCGGAGTAGCCGTCGTACGTGGTGAAGTCGCCGTACTGGACCCCCTGTTGGCCATGGGACG
Organism: Streptomyces sp. 2A115; assembly: GCF_052245575.1. Classification (NCBI taxonomy): domain Bacteria; kingdom Bacillati; phylum Actinomycetota; class Actinomycetes; order Kitasatosporales; family Streptomycetaceae; genus Streptomyces; species Streptomyces sp. 2A115. Next base: position 64,809 of record NZ_JBQQCG010000010.1, read on the forward strand.
CGTAGTGCGCCGAGGCGGCCTCGGGAGCCGGAGCCGGGGGAGTTACGGTCCCCGACGGGTGACGGTCGTTCACCAACTTCTCTTTCGCCTCGACGACAGGGGCTGGCAGAGCAGTGCGGTGACTGTACCCGGCGGTATGAGGGCGCGACAATCTTCGGCAGGTTTCCCCTTCGCAGGAAACGGGCATTCGGCCGCCTTTCGGCGGAGTGCGGGCACAGCTTTGGCCTGGCGTTCGATGAATGTTCGAGTAATCGGGAGAGTTCGGAGTCGGTGACGTCGGTTCCGGTAGGCCTTCCGGCCAAGCCGCTTCCCTGGACGCCGCTCCGGTTGCGCGGCTTCCGGTTAGGTGCCTCCGCCTATGCGGCTTCCCGTTACGCGACCTCCGGTTACGCCACTGTCAGGCCGCCGGTGCCGGTCTGGGTGGCGGCGCGGGCTCCCGTCTCCTCGGCGTCGAGCGCCTGTCGTATGCCGGTCGCGACGGCCGGGTGCACGGGCAGGGCGAGGTGCCCGACTCCGCTCACCCGCACGTTCTGCGCGAGCAGGTCCGGATGGTCGACGCAGGCCGTCTCCAGCGGGTCCATCAACTGGTCGAGATCGCTCCAGAAGCTCACGAACCGCGTCCGGCAGTGCGGGGCCGGCTGGCACAGCTCCTCGATCACGGTGGAGTCGGGACGCATCTGGCGGACGATCGGATGTGCGTTCAGCAGCGGCATCACCCGGGTGCCCGAGTGCGGCGTGCCCAGCGTGACGAGCGTCCGGACGCGGACGTCACCGCCCAGGCGCTGCACGTAGTACCGCGCGATCAGTCCACCGAGGCTGTGCCCGACGATGTCCACCTCCTGGTGCCCGGTGCGCTCGCAGATCTCCTCTATGTGCCGGCCGAGCAGCTCGGCAGCGGTCCGTATGTCACACGTCAACGGTGAGTAGTTGAGTGACTCGATCTGCTGCCTGCCGTGCTGGGCCAGGGAGCGGCGCAGCAGTACGAACACCGAGCGGTTGTCTATGAAGCCGTGCAGGAGGATGACCGGGGGCTTGGCGGGAGTGGGGAGCCGGGCGGCGTCGGGGGTGTCGTCCGTGCCGGTGTCCTCCACGTCGGTCGGGATCCGCGGCGCGATCGGTGTCGGGCGGCGCTCCGAGGTGATGCCTGAGGGGTAGAGGAGGAGATGGCCCGCGAGGATCGCGATCTCCAGGGCGGTCGCCTTCAGGAGCGTCAGTGAGAGTCCGGCCAGTCTGCTGGGGAGCGGGAGCAGGCGCTCACAGAGTGGAATGAGGGGCAGTACTGCCCTGGTGACCTTCATGGCCGACCTCCCGTCGGCGCACGGGAGGACGGCTCTGTCCCCCGTGTGCCCTCGTGGGGAGCCGCGGGCGAGGAGGGCGACGCGGCACGTGCGGCGTGTGTGACGCCGGTGGAGCGACGAGAGTACCCGTCGTCGTGCGATCGCTGATGCGCCGCACCACCCTCGCCGCGCGGCTGACGGCGCGGAGGTGCGGCGACCTCGTGGCGGTTCCCCTGCGCCCGTCCCGTCTGCGACCCATGTGTCGCAGGGTGTGGGATCGGTGCGCGGCGAACTTGTCCCACTGTGTGATTTCCCCCTCGGTCCGCACCGTGAAACTGCCGGTTGCGGGATGCTGGCGATAACGTTCGTTCACTTCCCCGGCCGGGGAAGTGAGAGGTGGCTGTGCCACTGGGGCATACCTGACGTGGGTGCGGTGGCGGCGAGTCGCCGTCTTGGCCGTCGAGTGCTATCAGTCGGTACAGGTCGATGGGCGACGATCGACGGTGACGGAGACAGTCGCTGTGACCGTTGACGGTCGATGGTCGGTGCAGATCTCTGCAGATCGGTGTAGTCGGTTCATGGAGGCAGTGATGGGTGTGGCAACCGGTCCGATCCGCGTGGTGGTGGCCAAGCCGGGGCTCGACGGTCATGATCGCGGGGCGAAGGTGATCGCGCGGGCGCTGCGGGACGCGGGGATGGAGGTCATCTACACCGGCCTTCACCAGACGCCCGAGCAGATTGTGGACACCGCGATCCAGGAGGACGCCGACGCGATCGGGCTGTCCATCCTCTCCGGCGCCCACAACACGCTCTTCGCCGCCGTGATCGAACTCCTCGAGGAGCGCGACGCGGCCGACATCAAGGTTTTCGGGGGCGGCATCATCCCGGAGGCGGACATCCCGCCTCTGAAGGAGAAGGGTGTCGCCGCGATCTTCACGCCTGGGGCGACGACGGCATCCATCGTGGACTGGGTGCGGGCCAACGTCAGGCAGCCTGCCGGAGCGTAGGGCTCCGCCGGTTGGGCGGGGTCCTGGGGCTCGGGCGGTGTGAGTGCGTGCGGGTTGTGGGGCTGGTCGCGCAGTTCCCCGCGCCCCTGGGTGGGTAGCGGCTTGGTTTGGTTTGTGAACCTCGGGTTGTTTTGGGCCGAGTGCGCCCCGCGCCGGAGTCGTGCGTGTCGCAGCCTCGCGTCCCTGGGCGGGTGGGGGCGGTGGTGTGTGAGGCTGCGGGGTGTCGTGGGCTGAGTGCGCCCACGCGCCGGAGCCCGCACCTGTCACAGGCCCGCGTCCCTGGGTGGGTGGGGCTTGACCGTGACGCAGTACACACAGATCCAGCTCACCCTGCCGCCTCCGCCCCACCTCGCTGTTGAGCTCTGCTCCTGAGGGCGCTTGGCACCCGGCGCTCACGTCTCCGTGAGTTCCCTCTGCATGGTTGCGCGCAGGCGCAGGGTGGTGAGCAGGCGCTGGAAGGACTCGGCCCAGTAGCCTCCGGCGCCGGGTGCCGCGTTCTCGGGCTCGTCCGGGATGGCTGCGAGGGGCTCGAGGCGGACGGCCTCCGAAGGGTCCAGGCAGCGTTCGGCCAGTCCCATGACTCCGCTGAAACTCCATGGATAACTCCCCGCGTCCCGCGCGATGTTGAGGGCGTCCACCACGGCCCGCCCCAAAGGCCCCGCCCAAGGCACCGCGCACACCCCGAGCAGCTGAAACGCCTCGGACAGCCCGTGCACAGCGATGAACCCCGCCACCCACTCGGCCCGCTCCGCGTGCGCCAATGTGCCGAGCAGCTTCGCCCGTTCGGCCAGCGAAACCGCCCCCGGCCCTCCGGCCTCCGGCGCCGCGGGAGAGCCCAGCAGAGCTCTGGACCAGGAAGGATCACGCTGTCGCACCGCCGCCCGGCACCACGCGGCATGCAGCTCGCTCTGCCAGTCGTCCGCCACGGGCAACGCCACGATCTCCTCCGGCGTACGTCCCCCGAGCCGTAGCGACCACGTGCCGAGCGGTGCCGCTTCCACCAGCTGGCCCAGCCACCATGACCGTTCTCCCCGGCCTGCCGGAGCATTGGGCGCCACTCCGTCCCGCTCCATGCCCGGATCGCACGCGTGCGGCGCCTCGACCGCGATGGTCGGTGTGCCGTGCGTATGGTCGACGGCCACGCAGGACCCGGCGCGCTCGGCCATCCGCCCGGCGAGCGCGGAACCGGGCAGCGCGGACAGCAACTCCGCCGCCGTGGCCCGCACGTTCCGGCTCCGGTCGGCCAGCGCACGCTCCAGGAACGGCTCGTCCGTCGCGCACAGCCCCGTCCGCAACGAATCGAGGAACATGAGGCGGTCCTCGGCCCGCTCCGTCGCCCATGTCGTGGCGAGCAGCTCCCGCGCGGCCGCCGCATCCCGCGCGCGGATCGCCGAGAGGAGGGCGACCCGCTCGGCGAACAGCCCCTCCTGCCACAAGATCTGTATACGTCCTGGTTCTTCGGGTCCTGGCAGGGCTGCCCCTCCGCCCGGCGTCGAACGCAGCGCGAACCGCCAGTCCGGGTTCAGCCGCGCCAGCCACAGTGCGCGCGGGCCCGCGAACGCCAGCGCCGCAGGGCGCAGGTCCGTACGCCCCCGGGCCGCGTCCAGGAGGGCGGGCAGCACTTCCGGGGGCGCCGCGAACCCGCGTCTGTTCGCCGTGGTGAGCCACTGCGGCAGCAGCTCCATGAGGTCGGGCGCCGCCCCTCTGCGGCCGCCACCTGTTCCGGGACGGTCGGCGAGCAGCATCGCCAGCCTGCGCGCGGCCGCCGGCGGCAACGCCGGACGGGGATCCCCCGCCGCCGGCTCCACCCGCGCGGCCGCCCGCCCCGGCCGCATCCCGGCCCGCCGCCGTACGGTCTCCACGGCCGCCGCGTCCAGCAACGCACCCGGCGCCTCCCGCCCGGCCGCCATGCCCGGCGGCGTACGCCGCGCGGTGCCGAGCAACGCCGCGGTCACGAGTGCCTCCCAGCGGCTCCCGCCGGACAGATCCGCGGGATCGGACACGTGCGGGGGAGCAGGGGTCCCGTTCATGAGAGTCCCTTCCGTGAGGTGGAGATGGAAATGGAGAGATCGCAGGAACTGAGGGGGCCGGAGGGTGGCGTCGTCAGCACAAGGGCACCGGCTCTCCCGGGCCCTCCGGCCACGCAGTGAGAGGAGTGAAGCCGCGGTGGCCGTACTCTCCGAAGACCGTGACCGGTGTGCCGCCGGAGAGGGCGACCAGGCGCCACAGGCCGGAGCGTGACTGGGCGGCGGGGCTGAGGGGGAGCGCCAAGTCGCCGCCCGAGTCCACCAGTTGCCAGTCGTCGCCGTCCGGGGTCGGTATGACGCGGCCGAGCGTCACCGGGTGGGAGTCCAGCCAGGGGTCGTCCCGGAGGGCTTCGCCGTACCGGGCCGCCGCCTCGGCCACGCTCACCCCCGGCGGACGGAGCGTCGCGGGCGCCGGAGGCGTGAACTGCTCGCCCAGCGCGACCCGTAGCCGGCCGCCCGGATACACGGACACTTCCGCGTCGAGGGACAGCCCGACGGGCAGCGCCAGTTCGGGTGCGCGGCCGGCCGCCCCGTACGACAGCAGCTGGACGGTGCGGTCCGACTCCGCCCCGTACAACCAGATGCGACGGGTCGTGAGGTGGCTGTCCGTCGTGTCGTACTGGGCGAGGACCAGCCAATGGTCGCGCACTGGCGGGCCGTCCGCCGAACCGGGCAGCCCGATCCGCGAACGGACCGTCGCGGCCAGGCCGTCCGGCAGCCGCTCGCGGCGCAGCCAGCCCTGGTCGAGGAGGTGGAGCAGCGCGCACTCCTCCAGCAGCCGCACCGGCCAGCCGGGACCGGACGCCGGGATCGCCCCCAACTCCCGTACGCGCGCGGCCAGTCCCGGTGCCTGCGCGTCGACCATCCGGGCCGCCGTCTCCTCCCACAGCCCGTACCCCGCCTGCTCCGCCGTGGCCAGTCCGCCCCGCAGCAGATCGGTCAGCCGCTGCTCCAGCTCCGCCGCCCCCGCGGTGATCCGCTCGGCCCGCCGCTCCGCCCTGCGCCGCGCCGCCTCCGGATCACCCGACGACGACGCTCCGGACGCCGCACCCGCCGTCCGCTTCTCCTCCGCCTGCCGCCTTCTCCCCTCTATCCACTCTCCCGCCCAGTCCGGCGCCTGCCCCCGCGGCACCGTGCCTTCCCCGCCCGCCCAGAGCAGCAGCAGCCCCAGCGCGTGCTTGCACGGGAACTTGCGACTCGGACAACTGCACTTGTACGCGGGCCCGGTGGAGTCCGCGATGTCGATGACCGTCTGATACGGCTTGCTGCCACTGCCCCTGCACAGTCCCCACACCGTCCCCTCGTCAGTACTGCCCGCCTCCGACCACGGCCCGGCCGCGCCGAGTTTGCTTCCCGCTTTGCGCGACGCGGCGTCAGGCGCCAGTGCCAGCACCTGATCCGCAGTCCAGCGCACCCCCTGCTGAGTCATGTCATCGAAGGTAGATCCCACCACTGACAATCGACCGCTGCGAGATCGTTTGCGCAGGTCAGAGCCGATTGTCAGTGGCGTAGTGCACGGTGGAACCAGATCCGAACCGGCCAAGCCGCAAGGGGGACCGCTCCATGTCCGTGTCCGTCGACCAGACGTCCGTCGACCCGAGCCAGCACCAGCCCACGCCCGCGAACGGGGACGCGGGCGTGGGTCCGTCCGCGGGCATGCCCGCGCAGGCGTCCGCGCGAGAAGCAGGCGAGGAGTTGCGGCCGCACGCCGAGGACGCGTTCGCCGCCGAGCTGGCGGCGCTGGCCGCCCAGGACGACCGCCCGCGTCCGGCCCGCTGGCGGATGTCGCCGTGGGCCGTCGCGACCTACCTGCTCGGCGGCTCACTGCCGGACGGCACGGTGATCACACCGAAGTACGTGGGGCCCCGGCGCATCGTCGAGGTCGCCGTCACCACCCTCGCCACCGACCGAGCACTGCTCCTGCTCGGCGTGCCCGGCACGGCGAAGACATGGGTGTCCGAGCACCTGGCCGCGGCGGTCAGCGGCGACTCGACCCTGCTCGTGCAGGGCACGGCCGGCACACCGGAGGAGGCGATCCGGTACGGCTGGAACTACGCGCAGCTGCTCGCGCACGGGCCGAGCCGCGACGCCCTCGTCCCGAGCCCCGTCATGCGCGCCATGGCAGACGGCATGACGGCCCGTGTCGAGGAGCTGACCCGCATCCCCGCCGACGTGCAGGACACGCTCATCACGATCCTGTCGGAAAAGACCCTGCCGATACCGGAGCTGGGGTCGGAGGTACAGGCCGTACGGGGCTTCAACCTGATCGCGACCGCCAACGACCGCGACCGCGGGGTGAACGACCTGTCCAGCGCCCTGCGCCGCCGTTTCAACACGGTGGTCCTGCCGCTGCCGGAGAGCGCCGACGCCGAGGTCGACATCGTCTCGCGCCGGGTCGACCAGATCGGCCGTTCCCTCGACCTGCCCGCCGCGCCCGACGGTATGGACGAGATCCGCCGCGTCGTCACCGTCTTCCGCGAGTTGCGCGACGGAATCACCGCCGACGGCCGTACGAAGCTGAAGTCGCCCAGCGGCACGCTCTCCACGGCGGAGGCGATCTCCGTCGTCACCAACGGGCTCGCCCTGGCCGCCCACTTCGGGGACGGCGTCCTGCGCGCGGGCGACGTCGCCGCGGGCATCCTCGGCGCCGTCGTCCGCGACCCGGCGGCCGACCGCGTCATCTGGCAGGAGTACCTGGAGGCGGTCGTCCGCGAACGCGACGGCTGGAAGGACTTCTACCGGGCCTGCCGGGAGGTGAGCGCGTGAACGACCGCGATGGGGCCACGGAGACCTATGGGGTGGGGGAGGTGAACCGGATGGCAGGGCCGCTGCTGCTCGGGGTGCGGCACCACGGGCCCGGCTCGGCGCGGGCCGTGCGGGCCGCCCTCCAGGCGGCGCGTCCCCGCGTGGTGCTCGTCGAGGGGCCGCCGGAGGCCGACGCGCTGATCGCGTTGGCCGCCGACGAGGAGATGCGGCCGCCCGTCGCGCTCCTCGCGCACGTCGTGGACGAGCCGGGGCGGTCGGCGTTCTGGCCGCTGGCCGAGTTCTCACCGGAGTGGGTGGCCATCCGGTGGGCCCTGGAGCACGAGGTGCCGGCCCGCTTCATCGACCTTCCGGCCACGCACACGTTGGCGTGGGGACGGGAGGAGGAAGAAGCGGAGGGCCAGGGGGAGGGGCATGCGGCGGAGGAGGGACAGCCGGGCGGATTCCCGGCCGCGTCCGAGGAGGCAATCCGCATCGACCCGCTCGCCGTGCTCGCCGAGACCGCCGGATACGACGACCCCGAGCGTTGGTGGGAGGACGTGATCGAGCACCGGGGGGCGCGGAGCGGGGACGCGTTCGGGCCGTTCGAGGTGCTGGGCGAGGCGATGGGGGCGCTGCGGGAGGTGTACGGGACCGGGGGACACGAGCGGGATCTCGTGCGGGAGGCGTATATGCGGCTCCAGGTGCGCTCGGCACAGCGGGAGTTCGGGGACGACGTGGCCGTGGTGTGCGGAGCCTGGCACGTGCCCGCGCTGCGGCAGAAGACGACCGTCGCCGCCGACCGGGCGCTGCTCAAGGGACTGCCCAAGGCGAAGGCCGACATGACGTGGGTGCCCTGGACGCACCGGCGGCTCTCGCGGATGAGCGGCTATGGCGCGGGGATCGACTCGCCGGGCTGGTACGGGCACTTGTTCAGCGCCGCCGACCGTCCGATCGAGCGCTGGATGACGAAGGTGGCCGGGCTCCTGCGGGACGAGGACCGGCTCGTCTCGTCCGCGCATGTCATCGAGGCGGTAAGGCTCGCCGACACGCTCGCCGCGATGCGGGGCCGGCCGTTGCCGGGCCTGACCGAGACCACCGATGCCGTACGGGCCGTGATGTGCGAGGGCTCGGACGTGCCGCTCGCGCTCGTGCGCGACCGGCTCGTCGTCGGTGACGTGCTGGGCGAGGTGCCCGCGTCGGCGCCCGCGGTGCCTCTGCAGCGCGACCTCGCCCGGATCCAGCGACGGCTGCGGCTCAAACCGGAGGCGTTGGAGCGGGAGCTGGAGCTCGACCTGCGCAAGGAGAACGACGCCGAGCGCAGCAGGCTCCTGCACCGGCTGCGGCTCCTCGGCATCGAGTGGGGCGAGGCGGTCACGTCGCGCGGCAGCACCGGTACGTTCCGGGAGACCTGGCGGCTGCGCTGGGAGCCGGAGCTGGCGGTGCGGGTCGCCGAGGCCGGGGTGTGGGGCACGACCGTGCCGGCCGCCGCGACCGCGAAGACCGAGGCGGACGCGGTCGGTGCGCGTGCCCTGGCCGACGTCACCGCACTCGCCGAACGCTGCCTTCTCGCCGAGCTCCCGGACGCCCTCCCGGTGGTGATGCGGATCCTCGCCGACCGCGCCGCCCTGGACACCGACGTCGGTCACCTCGCCCAGGCCCTGCCCGCTCTGGTCCGCTCCCTGCGCTACGGCGACGTACGAGGCACGGGCACGCACGCGCTGGCCGAGGTCGCCGCGGGTCTCGCCGAGCGTGTCTTCGTCGGCCTGCCCCCGGCCTGCGCCGCGCTGGACGCGGAGGCCGCGGAGGAGATGCGGGGACACGTCGATGCGGTTCATGGGGCGGTGGGGCTGCTGGGGGAGGGGGAAGCGGAGGACTCCGCGGGGGCCGACTCGGGGTCGCGTCCTGGGGCTGCGTCGGGGACTGCCCTGGGGCGTGTTGCTGGGCCAGGCTGCGGGGACGGCGCTGAGTCGGGCTCCGGGGGCGACGCTGTGCCGGGCTCCGGGGAGGGTACTGGGCCCAGGGTTGGCGCTAAAGGTGATCACGGGACTGACGCCGCGTCTGGTTCCGGGGCTGACGTCGCGTCCGGGCCCGGGGCCGGCGCCGAGTCGGTTCCCGGGACTTGCGCCGGGAGCGGCTCCGGGCCCGACGCCGGCCCTCGTTCCGGCATACGCGCCCGTTGGCACACCGTGCTGCGTACGCTCTGCGCTCGGGACATGATTCCTGGCGTCATACGGGGGCGGGCCGTCCGGTTGCTGCTGGACGACGGGGAGTTGGCGCAGGACGAGGCCGCGCGGCTCATGGGGCTCGTGTTGTCGCCGGGTACGGCGCCGGGGGACGCGGCGGCCTGGATCGAGGGGTTCGTCGGCGGGGGCTCCGGGGGCGGGATGCTGCTCGTGCACGACGAGCGGCTGCTCGGGCTGGTCGACGCGTGGCTGACCGGGGTGCCGGGAGACGCGTTCACCGATGTGCTGCCGTTGCTGCGACGCACCTTCTCGGCGTACGAGCCCGGCGTGCGCCGCACCCTCGGCGAACTGATCCGGCGCGGACCGGCAACAGGCGGGAGGAGCGTCGCGGCGACCGCCTCCGGGATACCCGGCTTCGCCCCCGACATCGACCCCGAACGCGCGGATGCCGTACTGCCCGTGGTGCGCCTGCTGCTGGGGCTGGACGGAACCGAGGGCGCCGACCGTGCCGGCGCCACAGCCAGCGCCGACGCCGACGCCGACGCCGAAGACAACGACCTTGTGGGGGTGATCCGATGAGCACGGGAGCGACTGACCGGGCCGACGCGGCCGAAGGTGCTGTCCCGACCGAACGTGCTGTCCCGACCGAACGTGCTGTCCCGACCGAACACGCGGTCCTGACCGATCACCCCGACGCCACCGACCGGGCCGACGCCCTCGACGAACGGTTGCGGCGCTGGCGGCTCGTGCTCGGTGGGGAGGAGGCGGACGGTACCGGGTGTTCCCTCGCCGGGCGGGATGCCGCGATGGACGGGGCGCTCAGTGCCCTGTACGGGAAGGGGGGCAAGGCGCGGGCAGGGAGGGAGCGTTCGGCGGGGCTCGGGGCGTCAGCGCCGTCCGTCGCCCGGTGGCTGGGGGACATCCGGACGTACTTTCCGTCCTCCGTCGTCCAGGTCATGCAGCGGGACGCGATCGACCGGCTCGGCCTGTCCACGCTGCTGCTGGAGCCGGAGATGCTGGAGGCGGTGGAGGCCGACGTCCACCTGGTCGGCACCTTGCTGTCGCTGAACAAGGCCATGCCCGAGACGACCAAGGAGACGGCACGGGCCGTCGTACGCAAAGTGGTCGAGGACCTGGAGAAGCGGCTCGCGACGCGGACCAGGGCCACGCTCACCGGCGCCCTCGACCGCAGTGCCCGTATCAACCGGCCGCGCCACCACGACATCGACTGGAACCGCACGATCGCGGCCAATCTCAAGCACTACCTTCCCGAGTACCGGACGATCGTGCCCGAGCGGCTCATCGGCTACGGACGCGCGTCGCAGTCGGTGAAGAAGGAGGTCGTCCTCTGCATCGACCAGTCGGGCTCGATGGCGGCGTCCGTCGTCTACGCGTCCGTGTTCGGCGCGGTGCTGTCCTCGATGCGGTCCATCAACACCAGGCTCGTCGTCTTCGACACGGCCGTCGTCGACCTCACCGACCAGCTCGACGACCCGGTCGATGTCCTCTTCGGCACGCAGCTCGGCGGTGGCACGGACATCAACAGGGCGCTCGCGTACTGCCAGTCGCAGATAACGCGCCCCGCGGACACCGTGGTCGTGCTCATCAGCGATCTCTACGAAGGGGGCATCCGGAACGAGATGCTGAAGAGGGTCGCGGCGATGAAGGCGTCGGGGGTGCAGTTCGTGACGTTGCTCGCGCTGTCCGACGAGGGGACTCCCGCGTACGACCGTGAACACGCGGCGGCGCTCGCGGCGTTGGGCGCGCCCGCCTTCGCCTGTACGCCCGACCTCTTCCCGGAGGTGATGGCGGCGGCGATCGAGAAGCGCCCGCTGCCGATACCGGACACGGACATCGGGAGCCCTACTCGGTGAGGCGGTGCAGCGGTCAAGCAGTAAAGGCTCGGTAAGGCGGTGCAGCCGTCAGGTGCTAACAGTCGGTCAGGTGCTAACAGTCGGTCAGGCGGTAACAGTTAGTCAGGCGGTAGCAGTAAGGCGGTAAAGGGGCATGTGGCGCTCGGACATGGAAAACGGGACATGAGTATCCATCGGTAACAGGGGACTTGCGCAACCGCGGGAGTCCCGTGCGAGGATCGGCGGGACTTCAGGGGCGCGCGGCGTTTCTGTCACGCCCCGCCCTGCTCCGTCCCACCTCGTTCCACACCGCTCCGCCTTGTTCCGCTCCGTTCTGCCTTGATCTGCCTTGATCTGCCTCGTTCCCCGCACGGGAGGCTCTCCCCGTCTTGACCCTGTCAGCCGCACCACCCGGTGTCGCTCTGCGCGTGACGCGTACGGCGGCGGGGCGGCGTGCGCTGCAAGTGGTGCTGCTGGTAGGTGGGTTGCTCGTGCTGGGGCTCCTGTGCGGTGAGCAGGCCCGGGCGGCCGACGGTGTGGCGCTGACACCGACGCAGGCGCTGACACCGACACCGGCGCAGGCGCCTGCGCCGACGCCGACGGAGATTGTCCGCTCGGTGGAGGGTTCGGCCGAGCGGCTTGTGACGAGTTCGGTCGGGCAGGTGGCGAAGGGTTCGGAACGGGATTCGGAGCGGGAATCGGAGCAGCAGGCCGGAGAGTGGTCGTCGGAGCCGGATTCGTCGAGCGCGTTCTCGTCGAGCTGGTCCCTGTCCGGCTCCTCATCGGTGGCCAAGTCCCCCGAGCCCGCCGGGCTCGCCGGGCAGATCCCGCCCGTGACCGACGGAGTCCAGCGCGTCGTTCGCCCGGTGGCCGATGGGGTCGCACGCCCCGTGACTGAGCGTGTCCTGCGCCCGGTCACCGAAGACGTCGTACCGCCGCTCACCGAAGACGTCGTACCGCCGATCGCCGATGGCGTCGTACGGCCCATCGGGGGTCTGTTGGAGCAGATCGCCGGTGGGCTCACCGAGCCGTCGGCCCCACCGCGGGAATGGCCGTCGCTGCCTCAACTCCCCACGCTGCCGGGCTTGCCTGGCGTTCCGGAGTTGCCGGGGCTGCCCGCGGTTCCGGGGCGGACGTTGCCGGTCGTCACGGCGCCGCAGCCGCCGGGCGGGGCGACGGACGAGCATGGGTCGGCCGGGCGCGAGGCTGAGAATACGGTGGCCGACAAGACGGCGCGCGATGAGGGCGCAGGTACGTACTACGGGCCGCGGCTCGCCGGTGGCCAGGCGGTGGCCGGTGGTGACCTGCGCCACGACCACACCGCCGATGCCGATGACGCGGGAGCCGTGCGGGTTCCCGCGCGGCAGGCTCCTGATGGTGACCCCACGGGTGTGTTGGGGCATCGGTCCGCGATCGACAACGGGTCGTCGCGGCACGGCGACGCACAGGCCGTCGCGTTGAACGAGCGGGCCCAGCTGAGGCTGGTGCCCGGAGCCGCCGCGGACGTCTCCGCGGCCGGGACCCGGGACAGGCACCGGGACATTCCGGCGTTCCCCGGCTAGGGCGGACCTTCCCCCGCTGAGACCTGCCGCGCGGGGGCGGAACAGGTCTGCCCGCCGTCCGGACGTCCCTCCGGTCTCCGGACACAGTCGGCCGGACGCAACCACCGGACGCGGAGCCGTTGCCGTGGCCGTCGGTCTTCAACCCCCTGAAACTCCCCCTGACCGACACAGCCCGACATCGCGCACTCCGCCGCGTATCGCGCACCGCGCACCGGCCTCCGGCTATCCGGCTATCCGCTCTCGGCACTCCGCACTCCGGAGACCCGGCCTGCGGAATCCGGAAGTCCCCCCACTCAAAAAGTCCCGAAGTCCTGGTATCCCGAAGGATCTGACGCACGCATGAACAAGAACATTCGCCGTTCCATCGTCATAGCCGCCGGAGTCACCGGCGCCTGGGCGCTCGGTTCAACCGTTGCCAACGCGGACGAACTGCCCAGCTCGTCCACCTCCGTACCCGACGCGTCCCTGTCTGTGGACGACGTGGTCGGCAGCACTGTCAGCACGGTCACCGACACCGTGGACGGGGTGGTCGCTGACGTCCAGAGCGACGTCTCCACCAGCACGGACACGGTCACCGGCGCCACCGGCGCCAACCGCGTCATCGGTGGTACGGCCGAGAAGGCGCAAGCCGCGCAGGACGCCGTCACCGACACGACCGCCGAGGCGAAGACGACCGTCGATGCGAAGACCGAGGCGGCCGATCAGGCCCGCCGGTACGTCGAGGGCGAGCTGCCCGCGGACCGGATCGCGAAGACGAAGGCCGCCGCGCAGACCACCCGGGCCACGGCCGCATCGGCCGCCTCCGCCGCGCAGGGGGCCGGGGCCGGGGCGACGGACGCGGTGTCCGACACAGCGCCCGACACAGTGTCAGACGCCACCAGCCCCCAGGACGAGGTCGACTACCTCTTCGGCCCGTTGGCGGTGTTCGCGCCGGAACTCGAGAAGGCGCTCGCCGCCGCGCACACGAAGCTCGGTGCCGCCCAGCGCACCGCCACGGGTGTCCCCTCCGGCGCCCGGGCCAAGGTCCGGCAGACCGTCGCCACCGCCGGCCGGACGGTCGCCGACGCCCGACGGACCGTGAACGGCGCCCCTGTCCAGGTCCAGGGCACGGTCGGCGGCATCCCCACCCAGGTCCAGGACACGGTCACCGACGCCAAGGGCCAGGCCCGAGGCACCGCCACCGGTATCCGCGGCACCGCCACAGGTGTCCAAGGCCCCGTCGCCACCCTCGACGGCCGAACCCAAACCACCGTCACCGCCGTGAAGGCCGACGCCTCCGCCACGGTCACCGGCATCCCCGCCACGGTCCACGGCGTCCACGGAACTGTCGTCCCGACAATCGTTCCGATCGTCGACCAGACGGCGGCCTCCGTCGTCCCGCCGGTCGCCGCCACAGCCGTCCACGGCGTCACGCCGATCGCGGGCCGCGTCGTCAGCGGTGTCGGTCCCGTCGCCGACCGGGCCGTGGCCGGCGTAGCGCCCGTTGCCGATCGGGCCATGACGGGCGTGGCTCCCGTCGCCGGCACCGCCGTCGACGGGCTGGCGCCGGTCGCCGAGTACGCCGTCGGCACCGGCACCGCTCTGGCTTACGGCGTCGTGGCGGACGTGCACTCGTACACCCACGGTGTCGTCGGTGACGTCACTCCCTACGCGGCGGGTGTGGTCGGCGAAGTGGCCCCGTACGCGACCGGCGTGGTGGGCGATGTCGCCCCGTACGCGGCCGGCGTGGTCGGCGACGTGGCTCCGTACGCGACCGGCGTCGTGGGCCAGGTCCCCCCGTACGCGACCGGCGTCGTGGGTCAGGCCACCGACGAAACCGTCGACTCCGTCCTCCCGCCCGTCGCCGGCACCGCGGTGCACGGCGTGCTCCCGGTCGCCGGGCAGGCGGCCGGTGACGCGACCACGCTCGCCGACGGAGTCGTCGGTGACGTGCGGCCCTTCGCGACCGGCGTGACTGGTGTGGCCGGCGTGGTCGGCGACGTTCCGCCGCTCGCGTACGGCGTGACCGGCCAGGTCGGCCCCTTCGCCCAGGGAGTCGTCGGCCAGGTGCCGCCCTTCGCCGAGGGCGTGGCCGGTGCGGTGCGGCCGGTCGCGGAGACGGTCGTCGAGTACGTCCAGCCCGTCGTGCACGGAGCGCAGGGCATCGTGCGGGGCGTCGGCGGCAGCGCCACGACGCTGGCGTACGGCGTCACGGGGGACGTACGGCCCTTCGCGGACGGAGTGGTCGGCGAGGTCGGCCCGTTCGCGGCCGGTGTGACCGGTGTCGCCGGGCAGGTCGCGCCCTTCGCGATGGACCTGACCGGGACCGTCGAGTCGGCCGGCGGCCCGCTGGCCGGAAACGCCGTCACCGGCGTCCAGGGGGTGGCCGAGTCGGTCACGCCGAGCTACCTGCCGAACACCGAGTACGCGCAGTACGGCCAGCAGGTCCAGCCCGCCCCGTACGGCCAGTACGGCTCCCCGTACGGCGTCTGAGCGCGGCGGACCACCTCACCGCGCCGTCAGCACGCCACCCCACCCGACCCCGCAGGGCCCCGGCCTCGTACGGCCGAAAACCATCGGCCCGTCCGACCGAAACCCTGCGGATAGGGCCGGGTGGTCCCCATTGGGGTGGGGACCACCCGCCCTGCGCCCTTCGGGGGCCGTTCATCTGAGCCCCTCAGGGGTTGTCAAGGGGCCTCACCAGGCCAACCCCAGCCTGGTGAGGCCCTGCGCGTGCGTGCCCCGTGAAGGCATCTGTGACCGTAATCACCGCTCTGGTGTGACCTGCGATTTACGACCCCGCCGCCCACGGCGATAACCTGCGAGACGGACATGCCGCGTGCCGGCCCCGTGCCCACGCCCTCCTTGTGACCGCGCAGTCACGTTGCCCTTCGCGGCACGCCCACGCAGACAGCTAACCGCAGAGCGGCGAGATCACTGATAGGGACGGACGCGCGTGGACCTGTTCGAGTACCAGGCGAGGGACCTCTTCGCCAAGCACGGTGTACCGGTGCTGGCCGGTGAAGTCATCGACACGCCTGAGGGGGCGCGCGCGGCGACCGAGCGTCTCGGCGGCAAGTCCGTCGTAAAGGCGCAGGTCAAGGTCGGTGGCCGCGGCAAGGCCGGCGGCGTGAAGCTGGCCGCCACCCCGGACGAGGCCGTCGCTCGCGCGACGGACATCCTCGGCATGGACATCAAGGGCCACACGGTCCACAAGGTGATGATCGCCGAGACGGCACCGGAGATTCTTGAGGAGTACTACGTCTCGTACCTCCTCGACCGCACGAACCGCACCTTCCTCGCCATGGCGTCCGTGCAGGGCGGCATGGACATCGAGGAAGTTGCCGAGAAGACACCCGAGGCCCTCGCGAAGGTCCCCGTCGACGCCGTCGAGGGCGTTTCGATCGAGAAGGCCCGCGCGATCGTCGCCCAGGCGAAGTTCCCGGCCGAGGTCGCCGAGAAGGTCGCCGAGGTCCTCGTGACCCTGTGGGACACCTTCATCGCCGAGGACGCGCTCCTCGTCGAGGTCAACCCGCTCGCCAAGGTCGCTTCCGGCGACATCCTGGCGCTGGACGGCAAGGTGTCCCTCGACGAGAACGCCGACTTCCGCCAGCCGGAGCACGAGGCGCTCGAGGACAAGGCCGCGGCCGACCCGCTCGAGGCCGCCGCCAAGGCCAAGAACCTCAACTACGTCAAGCTCGACGGTGAGGTCGGCATCATCGGCAACGGCGCGGGTCTCGTCATGAGCACCCTCGACGTCGTCGCGTACGCCGGTGAGGCCCACGGCGGCGTGAAGCCCGCCAACTTCCTCGACATCGGTGGCGGCGCCTCGGCGCAGGTCATGGCCAACGGCCTTGAGATCATCCTCGGCGACCCGGACGTCAAGTCCGTGTTCGTCAACGTCTTCGGCGGCATCACCGCCTGTGACGAGGTCGCCAACGGCATCGTCCAGGCGCTGCAGCTCCTCGCCGACAAGGGCGAGGAAGTCACCAAGCCGCTGGTCGTCCGCCTCGACGGCAACAACGCGGACCTGGGTCGCAAGATCCTGTCGGACGCCAACCACCCGCTGGTGCAGCGCGTGGACACCATGGACGGCGCGGCCGACAAGGCCGCCGAGCTGGCCGCGGCCAAGTAAGGGACGAGGGAAAACCAAAGCCATGGCTATCTTCCTCAACAAGGACAGCAAGGTCATCGTCCAGGGCATGACCGGTGCCACGGGCATGAAGCACACCAAGCTCATGCTCGCCGACGGCACGAACATCGTCGGCGGGGTGAACCCCCGCAAGGCGGGCACGTCCGTAGACATCGACGGCACCGAGATCCCGGTCTTCGGCACGGTCGCCGAGGCGATCGAGAAGACGGGCGCCAACGTGTCCGTCCTCTTCGTACCGCCGGCCTTCTCCAAGGCCGCCGTCGTCGAGGCCATCGACGCCGAGATCCCGCTCGCGGTCGTCATCACCGAGGGCATCGCCGTCCACGACTCCGCCGCCTTCTGGGCGTACGCGAAGTCGAAGGGCAACAAGACGCGGATCATCGGCCCGAACTGCCCCGGTCTCATCACCCCGGGCCAGTCCAACGCCGGCATCATCCCGGGCGACATCACGAAGCCGGGCCGTATCGGCCTGGTCTCGAAGTCCGGCACGCTGACGTACCAGATGATGTACGAGCTCCGTGACATCGGCTTCTCGTCGGCCGTCGGCATCGGTGGCGACCCGGTCATCGGTACGACGCACATCGATGCGCTCGCCGCGTTCGAGGCCGACCCCGACACCGACCTGATCGTCATGATCGGCGAGATCGGCGGTGACGCCGAGGAGCGTGCGGCGGACTTCATCAAGGCCAACGTGTCGAAGCCGGTCGTCGGCTACGTCGCCGGCTTCACCGCACCCGAGGGCAAGACCATGGGCCACGCCGGCGCCATCGTCTCCGGCTCCTCCGGCACGGCCGCCGCGAAGAAGGAGGCCCTCGAGGCCGCCGGCGTCAAGGTCGGCAAGACGCCGACCGAGACGGCGAAGCTGGCGCGCGCCATTCTGGGCAATTAAATACAGCCTCGCCGGCTGACACTCGGCTGAGCAGCGCTTGTACGTAGCTGGACAGCGCTTGTACGCAGACGGGCCCGCACCCCTCGCCGGGGGTGCGGGCCCGTCTGCGTTCCGCCTCCCTCAGCGCAGCTCCGGGACGAGCCTCCCCGGGTCCTTCCCCCACATGGAGTGAAGCTTGGTGCGAAGCTTCACGTCCTTCGCGGAGAGCCGGCCGGGGCCCGGGCGCGGTGGTACACCGCGGACGGTTTCGCCGGGGGCCCGCGGGGCCTCGTAGTGGTCGGGGGCCGTGCGGGCCGTGAGCGCGGTGGAGCCGATGATCAGGACCGTGAAGGCGATGGCCGCACGCGTCCAGCAACGGGCGCGGCGCTCGCTGCCCGAGCGCACCGCGGCGGGTTTCGCGGGGGGCCTCGCGGCGGCCCGCCGCCGTTCCTTGCTGGCGAGCTCCGTCAGGCGCTGCCGCAGCACCGGCGGATCCACCAGCTCCGGGAGATGCTCGGCGAGGGCCTCGCGCGCGTGCAGCAGCCGGTTCGCCGCCGCGCGCGTGCTCGCCTCCGTCTCGGCCGCGGTCTCCGGCAGGCCGAGGCCGAGGCCGTCGTGGAGGAGCAGCGTGCGGCGGTAGGAGGGCGGCAGGCTCAGCAGTACGGAGAGCAGCACGCGGTCGTCCAGGGCGGCGGGCGGTGCTTCGGGAAGCCGGTGACGCGGGCGCAGCCGGTGCCAGGGGGACATCGCGTACTCGTACGCCGCCGCACGCACCCAGCCCGCCGGGTCCCTGTCGACCGCCACCTCCGGCCAGCGCTGCCAGGCCAGCTGGAAGGCCCGCTCCACTGACTCGCGCGCCAGCTCGTGCCGCCCGGTGAGCAGATAGGTCTGCCGTACGAGGGCGGGGGCGGCGAACGCGTAGAGCACGTCGAAGGCCTGGGTGGGTGTCAGGGCACGGGCAGGTGCGGCGGCATGGGCCCGGGCATCGGCGGCGGCAGGGGCAGTGGTGTCCGTCACCGGGCGCCCCTTCGCGCGTAAAGGTACATAAAACGTATATTGAGCGACACATCCAGGGTTCGCCTGTTACGACGAGAAAGCGCGTGTCGTTGGGAGCATGGCGGGCGTGACCCATATGACCGACCGCAGCCCGTCGCAGTCACCGTCGTCCCTGCTCGCCCGGTTGCCCGGCCGGTCATCTGGCCGGTCGCCCCGACTGGCCGCCGGCCTGCTGGGCGGCGCCCTCGCGGCGGGGCTCGGGCTGGGTGCGCTCGCCGTACTCGTGATGGGCCTGTGGATCAGTTCGCCCTACCCGGACAGCGGTCCCGCCGGCGCGCTGCACGTCGCCGCCGCGTTGTGGCTGCTCGCGCACGGCACCGAACTCGTCCGCACGGACACGCTCTCCGGCGTACCCGCGCCGGTCGGCGTCACGCCGCTGCTCCTGGTCGCCCTCCCCGCGTGGTTGCTGCACCGCGCGGCGCGCGACGCTGTGGACGGTGGCACGCGGGACCGTGACACGCGGGACCGTGACACGGGGGATGGTGGCAGGAGGGACGGTGGCAGGAGGGGCGATGGCGCGTGGAATGGTGACACGGGGGGCGGCGACGGAGAGCTTGTGCCGCCGGCAGTCCGTGCCGCCTGGGTCGGTACCACATGGGCCGGTACCGCCTGGTTCGGTGTCCTCGTCGGCTATCTGACGGTCGGCGCGGCCGCCGCGCTGTACGCGTCCGGCGGTGCGCTGCGGCCGTCTTGGGCGTCGGTCGCCGTGTGGCCGCCGGTGCTCGCGGCGGCCGCGACGGGGGTGGGGGTGTGGACGGCGTACGGCCGCCCGCGCGGGCCTCTGCCGCCACCCGTGCGCCGTGCCCTCGACGGCCTCCCCGACGGCGTGCGCCGTGTCGTCGGCGACTCCGTCCTCGCACCGGAAGCCCGACGCCGGCTCACGGCCGCCGTACGTGCCGCGGGCGCCGGGACGACGGTGCTCGTCGGGGGCGGGGCCGTGCTCGTGGGCGCCTCGCTGGTGTGGCACGGGGAGCTGGCTCGGGAGTCGTTCCCGCAGCTCACCGAGGGCTGGTCGGGCCGGTTCGCCGTACTCCTGCTGGCCCTGGCCCTCCTGCCGAACGCGGCGGTGTGGAGCGCGGCGTACGCCCTCGGCCCGGGCTTCGTGCTCGGCGCCGGGCACGCGGTGAACCCCCTGACGTCGTCTTCCGCGCCGCTGCTGCCGCCCTTTCCGCTGCTTACGGCGGTCCCGGAAGCCGGCCCGGGGACGCCGCTGAACTGGGCGGCGGGGGCGGTGCCACTGGTCGCGGGGATGGTGGTGGCGTGGTTCACGGTGGCGGCGGCGGTACCGCGGCGTGGGGGCCCGGGGGAGGCGGGTTCCGGTGATGCCTGGGGTGCCGGGGCGACGACGGCGGCGCCGCGCGGCGAGCGCGGCGAGGCCTGGTCGGCTGGGCGGACCGCCGGGACCGTGCTGCTCGCCGCGGTCCTGGCCGGATTCGCCCTCGCGGCGCTCGCCGCGCTGGCCGGCGGTCGCCTCGGAGTGGCCGCGCTGGCCGACTTCGGCCCCGTCTGGTGGCAGACGGGGCCCGCGACGACCGGGTGGATCGCGGTCGCGGGAATGCCGGTGGCTGCGGGGCTGCGGGCCTGGCGCCTGCGGGAGCCACGGGTACGGGAACCTCGCGTACGCGCCCGTCAGCGGGGGAAGCCATGGGGCCTGGTGTCTCCGACCCCGGAGCCACAGGCCCCGGAGTCCCTGGCCCCGCGGTCCGTGGCCTCGCAGTCCCTGATCCTGGAGTCCTTGGCCCCGCAGCCCCAGGCCGGGTCTGGATCGGAGCTGGGCACCGGGTCTGGATCTGAGCTGGAGACCGGGTCTGGATCCGAGTCGGATACTGGGCCTGGATCCGAGTCGGACACCGGACCTGGATTCGAGCCGGACACCGGGCCCGGATTCGAGCCGGACACCGGGCCCGGCTCCGGGCGGCGGGCGCAGGAGCCCGAGTCCCCCTCACCTGGGCGGCGGAACCGGGGGCCTTCGCCCAAGGCCTGGTTCTCGTGGGTACGGCCGTCCCGTCGGCACCCGGCGACGCCACCCGCCACCCCCGACGAGGACGAGGCGTTGGCGCTCTACGACTTCCTGCCCTCGGACCCTTCCGGACCCTCCGGCCCCTTCGACTCGCACTGGTACGACGACGCCGCCCGCGAGGCCCGCTGGGCCGCACTCAAAAGGGCGTCCAGCGAGACAGAACCGCCGAACTCCGCCTGACGTGAAGCGTTGACGGGACGCGCTGACGTGAAGCGTTGGCATGAAGCATTGACGTCACGTCAGCCCGCCGCGTCCAGCCTCGCCCGCTGGTCCGCGGTCAGTTCCAGGTCCAGCGCCGCCAGGTTCTCGTTCAGCTGGGCCACCGAGGAGCAGCCGACCAGTGGGATCGACGGGATCTCGGCGTCGATGAGCCAGGACAGGACCACCTGATTGACGGTGGCGCCGGTCTCCTCGGCGACCGAGCGGAGTGCGGCCAGACGGGCCGGCGTGCCCGCGTGGTCGAACTCGGGGCCGAGGGGCTTGTCCTCGCGGACATAACTCCCCTTCAGCAGCGGGGAGTAGGCCACGAGCGTCAGCGAGGGCTCGGTGCGCAGATAGCTGAGCAGGTCGCCGCCGACCGCGCCCTGGTCGCCGTCCGGTGAGAGCTGGCCGGGCAGGTCCGCGCGCTTTCGCAGGTAGCTGTGCTGGTACTGCAGGACCTCGTACCCCGGCAGACCCGCCGCCGCGGCCAGGCTCCGGGCCCGCTCCAGACGCCACGTCCAGTGGTTGCTCGCGCCGAGGAGCCCGACGGTGCCCTCGGCGACGAGTTCGGCGAAGCCCTCGACCGTCTCGCGCAGCGGCACGGCCGGGTCCTCGATGTGTGCGTACAGGAGATCCAGTTTCGGCACGCCGAGCCGCTCGCGGCTGCCCTCCGCCGCCTCGCGGATCGCCTTGGCAGACAGCCCCTCGGGGTTGTCGACGTAACTCGTGCCGGGAGCGAGCGGACGCGCGCCCAGCTTCGTAGCGATGACGATCTCGTCGCCGATGCCGCGGCTGCGGCGCCAGCGGCCGAGCAGCGCCTCGCTCTCGCCGCCCTGAGTGCCGTTGACCCAGAACGCGTAGTTGTCGGACGTGTCGATGAAGGTGCCGCCGGCCTCGACGAAACGGTCGAGAACGGCGAACGAGGTCGCCTCGTCGGTGACGGTGCCGAACAGCATCGCGCCGAGGCTGAGGACGCTCACCTCACGGCGGGTCCCCGGGTCCGTGCCGATCGTGCGGTAGCGCATGCGGGTGTCCTCCCCATCCGGCCCGCCGAACGGCGGGCGCTGAGGCGGAGTATGGATTTTGAAGTGCGCTCCAAGTCAACCAACACGAACGGAATCCGCAGGCAACGGAGACCCGCGCCTCAGCTCTGCGTTCCGAGCAGCCCCCGCAACTCCTCCGGCAACAACTTCTCGCAGGACTGCTTCGCCGTGTTGGTCAGCGAGTCGTTCACGCACGTGTAGTAGTCGCGGTAGACGAGCTGCGCCGTGAACATGCCCGCGACCATGACGAGCGCCAGGGACGCCGTGACCAGGCCGCTGATCGCCGCCGTGGTCTGCGGTCTGGCGCCTGCCCGGTCCGGCGCCGGGGTGTCCGGATCCGGCGTACGGGGCTTGGTGCGCAGCGCACTGATCGACCAGTACATGGCCAGCGCGCCGAGCAGCAGCGCGACGTACGGCCAGCTGAAGAGGGCGAAGAAGAACGCCCACATCCCGGACAGCAGCGCGAACCGGGCGCGGCGCTGGGCCGGGTCCGCCGGGTCCCAGCGCATGCCGGCGCCGGGGCCGCCGGAGCCCTCCGGACCGCCCTGCCCGCCAGGTCCGCCGGACCCACCGGGGCCGCCCGAGGAACCGGGCCGGTCACCGAAGCCGCCGCCCTGAGCGGGCCCGGGCTGCCGGTCACTCCACTGGCTGCCCCAGGGCGAGCCGCCGTCCTGGCCCTGCCCCTGGCCCTCCTGCCCCTGCTCACCCGAAGGTCGCCGAGGCTGCCACGGCCGGTCGGGCGTGCCCTCCGGGGGCGGCGCGAAGGGGTTGTCGTCGGCGGGCGCCTGAGGCGGCTCGGGGCGCTGCCCGGAAGCCGGAGCACCGGAGTCCGTGCCACCCGCGGAACCCTGCCCACCCGCGGAGCCCTGCCCGCCCCCGGGCACGTCGTCGCTCTCCCGCGGCGGCGTGGGAGAAGGGTGCCGCTCGCGCAGGAGCAGCGGAGGGAGTCGGAGACTGCGGTCCGGCATCAGGTGTGCGTCTTCCCCTTGGTGATCTCTGGCGGGCAACGTGTCCACAGAGCTGGTTACGTGTCCGGGGCAGCGCCCCGAGCGTTCGCACCCGTCCCTGGTCAACGTCCCGTACGCAAAAGGCGTTCCCCTGCGCCGACCGTGTTCCCCGGGCGGATCCTCCCCAGACGCTACCTTCCGGCCACGCCCCCGTCCCGTGGGGGCCGCTCGCTGTGCCGGTATCGTTGCTGACGGTCGGCCGCTTCGTAGACTTCCCCGTATCCGGGGGCGCGAAGCATTCGTAGGACCGTACAAACGCAAAAACTGAACGAACTCAAGAACCGCACAAACGCAGAACCGCACAAGCTCTCCCCGAGAAAGGGCCCCGTCGTGGCCAAGGCCAAGCGCCTCGTTGTGCTGGTCTCCGGATCAGGTACGAATCTGCAGGCTCTCCTCGACGCGATCGCGACGCAGGGGGTGGCCGTCTACGGAGCCGAGATCGTCGCCGTAGGCGCGGACCGAGCGGGCATCGAAGGCCTCGAGCGTGCCGAGCGCGCCGGCCTTCCCACGTTCGTGTGCCGGGTCAAGGACCACGCCACGAGGGACGAGTGGGACAGGGCACTGACCGAGGCCACGGCCGCGTACGAGCCTGATCTCGTCGTCTCGGCCGGGTTCATGAAGATCGTGGGCAAGGAGTTCCTGGCCCACTTCGGTGGCCGGTTCGTGAACACCCACCCCGCGCTGCTGCCCAGTTTCCCGGGGGCGCACGGCGTCCGCGACGCCCTCGCCTACGGCGCGAAGGTCTCCGGGTGCACCGTCCACTTCGTCGACGACGGCGTCGACACCGGCCCGATCATCGCTCAGGGCGTGGTCGAGGTCCGCAACGAGGACGACGAGAGCGCTCTGCACGAGCGCATCAAGGATGTCGAGCGAAGGCTGCTCGTCGATGTCGTGGGGCGGCTCGCCCGCAACGGCTATCGCATTGAGGGACGAAAGGTAGTAATCCAGTGACCGCCGAGAGCACAGGCACGGCCGCGAGTACCGAGAGCACCAAGCGGGTCATCCGGCGCGCGCTCGTCAGCGTCTATGACAAGACCGGGCTCGAAGAGCTCGCCCGCGGCCTGCACGAGGCCGGTGTCGAGCTGGTCTCCACCGGCTCCACCGCCGCGAGGATCGCCGACGCCGGAGTCCCGGTCACCAAGGTCGAGGAGCTCACCGGCTTCCCCGAGTGCCTGGACGGCCGGGTCAAGACGCTGCACCCGCGCGTGCACGCGGGCATCCTCGCCGACCTGCGCCTGGACAGCCACCGGCAGCAGCTCGCCGACCTCGGGGTCGAGCCGTTCGACCTCGTCGTCGTGAACCTCTACCCGTTCCGCGAGACCGTCGCCTCGGGCGCCTCACCCGACGAGTGCGTCGAGCAGATCGACATCGGCGGCCCCTCGATGGTGCGCGCCGCCGCCAAGAACCACCCGTCCGTGGCCGTGGTCACCAGTCCCGAGCGGTACGCAGACGTCCTGGGCGCCGTGAAGAAGGGCGGCTTCGACCTCGCCACCCGCAAGCGGCTCGCGGCGGAGGCCTTCCGGCACACGGCCGAGTACGACATCGCGGTCTCCTCCTGGTTCGCCTCCTCCTACGCGCCGGCCGACGACTCCCCGTTCCCGGACTTCCTGGGCACCACGCTGGAGCGCGCGAACACCCTGCGCTACGGCGAGAACCCGCACCAGCCCGCCGCCCTCTACACCGCGGGCGCGGGCGGTCTGGCCGAGGCCGAGCAGCTGCACGGCAAGGAGATGTCGTTCAACAACTACACGGACACGGACGCCGCCCGCCGTGCCGCGTACGACCACACCGAGCCGGCCGTCGCGATCATCAAGCACGCCAACCCGTGCGGCATCGCGATCGGCGCGGACGTCGCCGAGGCGCACCGCAAGGCACACGCCTGCGACCCCCTGTCGGCGTTCGGCGGTGTGATCGCGGTCAACCGGCCGGTGTCGAAGGAGATGGCCGAGCAGGTCGCCGACATCTTCACCGAGGTCATCGTCGCTCCCGACTACGAGGACGGCGCGCTGGAGGCACTGGCCAAGAAGAAGAACATCCGCGTGCTGCGCTGCCCCGAAGGCCCCGCCCACCCCGTTGACGTCAAGCCGATCGACGGCGGTGCCCTGCTTCAGGTCACCGACCGCCTCCAGGCCGACGGCGACGACCCCGCCAACTGGACCCTGGCGACCGGCGAGGCGTTGAGCGAGGCCGAGCTCGCCGATCTGGCCTTCGCCTGGAAGGCCTGCCGCGCGGTGAAGTCCAACGCGATCCTCCTCGCCAAGGACGGCGCCTCCGTCGGCGTCGGCATGGGTCAGGTCAACCGCGTCGATTCCTGCAAGCTGGCCGTCGAACGAGCGGGCGCGGACCGCGCGCGGGGCTCGTTCGTCGC
Source organism: Streptomyces sp. 2A115 (assembly GCF_052245575.1). Taxonomy (NCBI): domain Bacteria; kingdom Bacillati; phylum Actinomycetota; class Actinomycetes; order Kitasatosporales; family Streptomycetaceae; genus Streptomyces; species Streptomyces sp. 2A115. Next base: position 90,158 of record NZ_JBQQCG010000010.1, read on the forward strand.
CTCGGACGCGTTCTTCCCGTTCCCGGACAACATCGACGTCCTGAGCGCCGCCGGGGTCAAGGCCATCGTCCAGCCCGGCGGTTCGGTCCGCGACGAGCTGGTGGTCGAGGCGGCGGAGAAGGCGGGTATCACGATGTACTTCACGGGGACGCGGCACTTCTTCCACTAGGCACCGCGCTCCAGGCCCAAGGCACCGCGCTCCAGGCCCAAGGCACCGCGCTCCAGGCCCAAGCAACCGCCCTCGCCCTCGGGATGGCGAGGGCGGTTGCGACGCTTCGGCCTCGGCGCGGGATCCCTGCCGGGGTGCCTTGGTGATCAGTGGGCCCGCTTACCCGTCGAGGCGGTGGAGCTCGCGAACTGGAACTTGAAGTTGGTGCCCCTCAGAACGTCGTCGGCGATGACCTTCCATTCGCCCGCCGTGGTGGTCTTGTACTCGCTCTGGCAGTAGTTGAGGCCGCCGCTGCTGCTGTAGAAGCAGACCTTCACCCTGCGGCCGGTGTCGGTCTTGATGTTGATGTCGGCGCAGTTACCGGTCATGAAGTACGTGACACTCTGCGGCTGGAAGTAGGTGCCCGACGGCTTGCTGTAACTCCACGCGTTGCCGTAGCAGGACTGGGCGACCACATCGCCCTGGGTGGCCGCACCGGCCGCACCGGCCGTACCGCCGATGAGACCGGCGCCGGCAAGCGCGCCGGTCATGGCGACTGCGACGAAACGCTTGCGGATGTGCATGAGAAACCCCCGTTGTGGATGCCCGCGGCCCACCTCCCCTATGGCCTGGGCCGCCTGAGACTCGCCAACCACGATGGTGGATCGTGCTCGCGTCCGGTACCTGAAATCTTTCAGGTACCGCGCGCCCTACCCGCCCGCCACAGTGGCGGGACCGCACGTCAGCACATCAACGGGGAAGGGCCCTCCATGAATCTTCGCAAGCGGTTCGCCACCGTCGCCATGACCGGCGCGCTCATCGGCGGCGGCCTGCTCGGCACCAGCAGCGCCGGCGCGGCCACCCAGGGGGAGGCGGTCGCTCAGTCCTGCTATGGCAACGCTCGCGACTACACGAAGTCGGCGGGCACGCACATCTACCCCAATTTCCCGACGTTCAACTACCTCAAGACGACGAGTAGCTGCGCCGACATCAACATCAAGACCGACACCAACCGTTACGTGAAGGTCTGCTTCCTTCTCAGCGGCGGCGGCAAGGAGTGCCAGGCCGACTACAAGCTCGCCACAGCGGGCAGCTGGAAAGCGGTCGCCACGAACGTCAGGGACAACACCCAGTATCAGTTCTACTTCCGGAGCGACGTCGAGTCGACGGGGCACCACGCCGCCTGAGCAGCCCGCACCGGCAAGGCACGCAGGTGGTGATCAGGGCGGCCCGCCGGTGGTACTTGGGTTCTAGTGGTTGTCGCGACGTCACTCACGTCGAACCGCGCAGTGCCGCCCACGTGTTGGGGCCCACGTCGCCATCGACGTCCAGCCCCTTGTCGCTCTGGAAGAGCCGGACGGCGGCCGTGGTGTCCTCGCCGAACTGCCCGTCGACGCCCGCGCCCCCGACGCTGTACCCGCGCTTGGACAGCATGCACTGCACCTGTACGACACGCTGGCCCTTGTCGCCGGCCTGCGTGAGCTGGGTGCCGGAGTAGTAGGTGCACTGGGAGATCCACGGGGGAGTGGTCGGCTCGGCGGTGGTCCTGGTCGGGGCGGGGGCGCTCCCGCCGTCGTCGCCGCTCCCGCCGTCGCCACCGCTGCCGCCCGCCGCGGTGGTCTCCGCCTGGGTGGGCGAGGCCTGCGCACCGCCTTGACCGCCGACGGCTCCGGCTCCGGCTCCGGCTCCGGAAGCGTCGTCCTCGCTTCCACTGCCGTTGTCCTCCGCCTTCTCGCGGGACGGCGAGGGCGCGGGCGAGCGGGAGGAGTCGGGTGACGGCGAGTTTCCCGTCTCTTCCTTCTTTTGCTCGGAGGCGGTGGTTTCGGCGATCGGCTCGGGGGAGGCGGTACCGACGGAAGGTGGTCGGGTGAGCAGAAAGGCGCTCACGGCGACGGCGCACACGGCGAGCACCGCGGCGATCACGAAGTAGGGCTTCCTGCGACGTCCGGCGGTCGGGCCTCCGGCTTCCGCCGTGCGTCCGGATTGCGGTACGGGACCGGGCGGAGCAGGAGACACGAAGGCGGGAGGACCGGGAATGGGCGCGAGGGCGGGGGACGCCACGCGCTGTGTGGGCGTACGGAAGTGGCCCGTCTGCTGGGCGGAGGCGTGCCCAAGAACTTCGTGGGCCTGACTCCTGGCCAGCAGCAGGGAGTTGAGCGGCTCCTGCCACGACGGCACACCCGCCGTACGGGGATGGGCCGCGGCCGCGTCGATCAGCTGCTGTGGCGTGGGCCGCCCGGCGGGGTCCTTGGACAGGCAGGCGAGGAGCAGCGCGGCCAGCGGAGGATCCGCCTCCGACAGCTCGTCCATGATCTCGGGCTTGGGCTCCTCGAACGCGACCCGGTGCATGACGTCCACACCGGTGCCGTCACCGAACGGGGCGCGTGCCGTGGCCGCGTAGACGAGGGTGCTCGCGAGCGAGAACACGTCGGAGGCGGTGTCGCAGCGGCCTTCTCTGAGGTACTCGGGGGACATGAAGGCGGGGGTGCCGACCCGGTTCCCGGTGGTCGTGATCGCGCTGCTGTCGGCGGCCTGCGAGATGCCGAAGTCGATCACGTGGACGCCCTGTAAGGACAGGATGACGTTGGACGGCTTGAGGTCCCGGTGCACGATTCCGGCGGTGGCCAGCGCGGACAGGGCCTGCCCGAGTTCACCCACCAGCCGCCACACGCCCGCCGGTTCGAGCCCGCCGCACTCGCGGATGGCCTCCGCCGCGTTCAGGCCGGGCACATACTGCGTGGCCATCCACAGCAGCTCGTCCTGGAACCCGGTCCCCAGCAGTCGCGGCGCGTGCGGCGTACGAACCTGGGCGTGCACGGACGCCTCACGCTCGAACCGCCGCCGGAACTCGGCGTCCTCGGCGTACTCCGGCCGGATCACCTTCACGGCGGCGAGCCCGGGGGCGTCGTCGGCGGGCCGCGCCAGATAGACCCGGCCCATCCCGCCACTGCCGAGCAGCCCGAGCGGTACGTACGGTCCGATGTGCGCCGGGTCCACGGACCGCAGCGGGGTCGCCCCGGCCTGCTCCAGCGAGGCGTCGCCGGACGCCGGAGAGTACGGCGACGACGTGGGCCGCTGGTCTGACATGGGTCCCCCGATGCGCTGTTCTTCCGCAGCCGTTCTTTCCGCAAATCACTGCTCTGGCCCCCCAGTTGACACGAGGCTATCGCGGGTCCCGTGTGTCCCGCCGCTGTCTTGGGCCAACGGCGGCGCGGCGTCAGCGCCGGGTTTCCTTCGTCGGGCTGCTCAAGGGCGAGGCCACCTCGGCCCGCATGTTGGCGACGACTTCGGCCGCCCGCCGTGGTGGGTGTGGGCCCCGCCGGTGGTGGCGGCGGTGCTGTTCGTGGCGGGGATGGGGGAGCGGAAGTACACGGCGTGGGCCGGGGTGGCCGGCGGAGCGGCCCTGGCGGTGGGGCTCGTGAGCTTTCTGGCCTGGCCACGCGAGAAGGTCGTCGTGGACGGGCGGCACGTCGTATCAGATCCGTGCCCGGCCCTGGTACGACGTGCCGCCGGAGGAGTGGCACAGGCTGTAGGTTGTCGAATTTTGTTGCCGTCCGAGTCCTGGTCGGTCGGTCTCGGGGACGGCGTACGACCACCCGGTCAGGCCGCCTCGCTCGGGGCCGCGGCCAGCACGACCAGGTCGTCCTCGCGGACCAGATCGAAGCGGAGGGCGAGCGAGACCAGCAGCTCCTTCTTGCCGTTGACGCGACGGCCGGGCTCCGCCGTGTCCGGGCCGGGCCGCAGACGCAGTTTGACCGCCAGATAGTCGATGTTCCAGTAGACCGAGGAGCGGGTCACCGTCGGCCAGACGGCCCGCAGGCGTTCCACGGTCTCGTCGACGGCGGGCAGCGGGGCGTGCGGTTCGCCGCGCAGGCGGGGCTCGCACAGGGCGGTCAGCACGGCGAAGTAGCGCTTGGTGCGGTCGAGGGCGAACGCCCCGGTGGTGGTGGCGCCGGAGGGTCCGCCGCGGGCGGCGCTGCGGTAGTTGTGGCGGGGTGCCCAGACGTCGAAGCTGAGCAGGTCACCCGCGGCGGGCAGGACCACGCGGGAGAACTCGAAGGACACGGGTGCGTCCAAGCGGCCCGGCGCGACCTTGATGTGCTCGCCCGCGCCCTCCGGGTTCTCCACCACGTACGTCTGGTCCCGGCTGAGGTTGCTCAGGATCCAGAAGGCTCGGTGCGCGGTGATCTCGCCGGCGACCCGGGAGACCCCGTCGTGGGCGATCGTCAGACCGCTTTCCGGCGGGGTCCTGCCGAAGACGAGCCTCTCGCCCGACGAGAGTCTGATCTGCTCGCCGGGATCGACGCCACTGCTGGGGCTCCGCGGCTGCGGCGGCACCACGATGACGCTGTACATGGAATCGTCCCCCTTCTCCTGACCGACGCGGTCAGGGTTGGCAGCGCGCCTTTGAGGTTGTCACTGCGGCTCGACGGTCGGAGAAGGGAGGGAGAGCGGAACGCAGGTGGTCGCCGCGTCGGCGTGGGTGCGCCGGGCGGTGCAACCAGTCCGCTCTTGTGGGCTCTCGCGGGTGATGACCTCGCCGTCGAGGGTGAAGCCGAGGCCGTCGTAGTGGGCCACGCCGCTGAGACCTTTCGACTCGTCGCCGTTGTTGAAGATCGACTTGACCGGGCGGTCGCGGAGCCACCCACAGGTCTCCGTACCCGGCAGCCAGTCCGCGTCGGCGCTTTCCCACCTGCACATCTCGCCCATGCCGAACTCCTCGCTGAAGAAGCAGACCGACTCGAAGGGGCACCGGTGATAGCCGTACGTCGGCCCGTCGCCACGCATCGCGTACGTCACCGTCGCGGCCACGCCCAGCACCGCCGCCGCGAGGCCGGCCACCAGGGCGGGCCGGTGCCACCTGCGGGGGCGCAGGCGGGGCAGGCGCGGTGAGCGGGCGGCCCCGGCGGTCTGTTCCACTCGGCGCAGGAGCGCGGCTGTGCCTGAGGTGAGGGTGGCGCGTTCTTCGTGAGTGCGGGCGAGGCAGTCGGTGATGATCTCCCGCCAGTCCGGGGGGAGTTCGGGGGACAGGCGCAGCTCCTCGCGTCCGCGCGCGTAGCGCACCGTCGCGTCGCAGCGGGCCTCTGCCGTGCCGCCGGGCAGGGGATATGTGCCGGTGAGGACGAGGTGGGCGAGGATGCCGAAGGCCCAGATGTCGGCGGTGGGGCGGATCTGGTGGCCGCGTTCGCCGATTTCGGCCCAGAGGAGTTCGGGTGGGGTGTAGTCGGGGGTGGAGAAGGCGTGGGTATAGGCGTGGGTGCCTTCGAGTTCGGCAGCGAGGTTGAAGTCGGCGAGGCGGGCTGAACTGTCCTTCATCAGCAGGACGTTGGCGGGTTTGAGGTCGCCGTGGACCCAGCCCGCATGGTGCAGTTGGTGCAGGCCCTCGCAGATCTGGGCGAGCAGTGCGGGGCCGGACTCCGGTTTCGGCGAGCGGGCCAGGAGGGTGTCCAAAGAGCCTGTGGCCTGTTCCAGTACGAGGACGGTGGCGCCGTCGAGTTCGGGGTGGTCCGGGTCGTCGACCGTCAGGGCCTCGTACATCTGGATCAGCCGCGGCCGCTTGAGCCGACGGTGCAACTCGACCTCGCGTTCGGCCAGTTCGCGCAGGTGGTGGAGCTGGCGTGGGGTGCGGGTGCCGGTCGGCAGGAACTTCAGCGCGGCCGCCCGCGGCAGCTCGCCGTGATTCACGAGGTCCGCCCGGTCCGAGTGATCCGCCTGGTCCGTGTCTTGCCCGGTGTTCCTCGCCGCGTACACGCTGCCGAACGCGCCGGAGGCGAGGGCCTCCCGTACCTCCCAGCGGCCGACGCGGTAGCCCTTCGGCACACGGACCGTGAAATCGGGTCCGTTCACCGGGCGACCCCGCTCGGCGTAAGGGGCCAGAGGCTCGGCTGAGCGGAGTCCGTCTGACCGCCTGTCCCTGTCCCTGTGCCCGTGCCCGTGCCCGTGCCCGTCCTTGTCCCTGTGCCTGTGCCTGCGCTTGCGCCCGTGGTGCGGCCGGCCGCGGTGAACACGACGGTCACCGCGTCTGTGCATGCGAAAGCGAACGCTTGCCTCATGTTGGTACGCACTCCCCCGAGTAGTGGCGCGCGGTCCCTCGCGCCTCTTTGCTTCTTCAGGCTTGCTGACGCGAGCATGGCGATCCAGGCTTTTTGGCTCTGCCCAAAAAGACCAGGACAGCAGGGGGGAATCGAATGCTCCGCATCCACTTCACCGATGCCGACCTGGCCCGGACCCGCGTTGCGACTGCACCGGACCCGTTGTGGGAGATCTGTGCAAGCCTGCACCGCTTCCAGTCCCGCAACGGTCGCTGGGCCTACGCGGAGTGGTACCGCACAGCCCGCGCCCGACTGCACTCCACACACCTCACCCGCACCCTGCGCACTCTGCTGCTACCCCTGGTCCCGCGCGCCACGTACTTCCCCGACTTCCTCACCCCTCCCGAGGCCGCCGAAGGACTCGACACCGGTCTGGAGGCCATCCTGGCCACACCGGAGCACCGGGTCCTGGACGAGGTGGGCATCCTCGCCCGCTCCAGCGGAGCCCCCGCCTGGACACCGCGCCTGGCCGAACCGGGTATGCGCAAGGAACTCGTACAGGCGATGCGGACCTACTACGACACGGCCATCGCCCCGCACAGCGACCACATCCAGGCCCGCGTCGACGCCGAACGGGCCGGCCGCGCCCGCGCCCTGCTCGACCACGGGGTCGAGGGCATGCTCCAGAACCTGGGCCCCACCCTGCGATGGCAGTCCCCTGTCCTGCACACCGTCTATCCCGAGGACCGCGACCTCTACCTGAACGGGCGCGGACTCCTCCTGGTCCCGTCGTACTTCTGCTGGGGAAACCCGGTGGCCTTCGGCGACGCAGAGCTGGATCCCGTCCTGATCTACTCCCTCAGCCATGAGCCCCACCACTCCGCGCTCCCCGGAGACCTCGGCTCCGGCGCACCCCTGGCAGCCCTGCTCGGCCGGACCCGCGCCGTCGTCCTGCGCGCCGTCGCCGTCGGCGCCACCACCGGCGAACTCGCCCGGGCCGCCGGAGTCTCCGCGTCATCCGCCAGCCAGCACGCCACCGCCTTGCGGGACGCGGGCCTCATCACCAGCCACCGCGACGCCGCATCCGTACGGCACACCCTCACCCCTCTCGGAGCCGCGCTGCTGCGGGCCAACACTCCGGACCACGGGTCGCGTTGAAGCGGGCCTCGACTCCTGCCGCCGCCGTTTCACCGCCTTCGGCGACACCCCATACGGACATGACACGGCGGGAGCGGTCCCGTCCCCAGCGTGTCAGGGGCGCCCGGCCGCCGGTACCTCGGAACTCTCAGGGTCACTTCTTCCCCGGCGGCGTGTATTCCTTGAGGTAGTGGGCGACGCGGTCGGCGTAGTCGCGGTACTTCGGGGGAACACCGGCCGCGTCGTTCACCGTGTCGGACGAGGTCCGGTACGCGGCCGCGATCAACACCCGCCGGTCGCCGTCGAGTCCGGAGTCCAGGCGCGGCGCGGCCCAGCACAGGTACCGGCTCAGGGCGGGGATGGACTCGGCGGGCGTAAAGGGGGGCTTGGGCGCCGCCTTGGGGGTGGTGCCGTCGGAACGGATCCAGAAGCGCAGCACACGCGGGGTCCAGCGGGCGATGCCGTACTCGTCCAGGGCGGGGTCGGCCAGGTCCGGGTCGAAGTCGCTCTCCGCTTTCAGCATGGCGGCGAGGAGCGCCGGGGTGACGTCCTCCTGCACACAGTCGTGCGCGGAGTCGACGATCAGCGGGCGGTAGGCGGCCGGGACACCCTTGTCGGTACGGAGTTCCTCGGCGCCGTAGGTGGCCTGGCTGACCTTCTCGGTCGCGGCGGTGCTCCTGCCGTCCGTGACGCCCTTGCCGTCCGGGGCGTCGCCCGCCCAGGTGCTGATGCCGTACGCGAGCGCCGTGACGGTGACGGTGGCGGCCGCGGCGCCGACGACCACCGCCGGGCGGCGTCCGCGACGCCGGAGCGGCCGGAGCAGGCGGGGCACGCGGGGGGACCGGCCCGTGCCGGCCGCCGCCTCCACTCGCCGCAGCAGCGCCTCTCCGGAGACGCGTTCCGTGTGTGTACGGGCCAGACAGTCCCGTACGACCTCCCGCCAGCCATCGGGGAGTTGGGGCGACAGGCGTAGCTCTTCGGTGCCGCGTGCGTAGCGCACCGCCGCGTCCCGGCGGGCCGAGGGCGTGCCGCCCGGCAGCGGGAACGTGTCGGTGAGGACGAGGTGGGCGAGGACGCCGAAGGCCCAGATGTCGGCGGAGGGCCTGATCTGGCGGCCGCGCTCGCCGATCTCGGACCAGAGGAGTTCCGGTGGTGTGTAGTCGGGCGTGGAGAAGGCGGGCGTGTAGGCGTGGGTGCCCTCCATCTCGGCGGCCATGTTGAAGTCGGCGAGCCGGGCCGAACCGTCCTTCATCAGCAGCACGTTGGCCGGTTTGAGATCGCCGTGCACCCAGCTCGCCCGGTGCAGCTGGGCCAGCCCTTCACAGATCTGCGCGAGCAGGGCGGGGCCCTGCGGCGGGCGCGGAGTACGGGTCAGGAGTGCGGCCAGGGAGCCCTCCGCCCGTTCCAGTACGAGGACGGTGGCGCCGTCGAGGTGGGGGTGGTCCGGGTCGTCGACCGTGAGGGTCTCGTACATGCGGATGAGCCGCGGGCGCCTGAGCCTGCGGTGCAACTCCACCTCGCGCTCGGCGAGTTCGCGCAGATGGGTCAGCTGGCGGGGCGTGCCCGTGCCGGTGGGCAGGAACTTCAGCGCGGCGTACTTCGGGAATTCCGCCACGTCTTCCCGCGCATGGGTGCGCCGGGCCTCATACACGCTCCCGAACGCGCCCGTGGCGATCGGGTCCCGTACCTCCCAGGAGCCCACCCGGTACCCCTTGGGCACCGGGACCGCGTACGCCTCCGTCACCGCGCCGCCCGGCCGGCCGGCTCCGTCAGGACGACCAGGTCGTCCTCCCGTACGAGGTCGAAGCGGAGCGCGAGGGAGACCAGGGACTCCTTCTTGCCGTTGAGGCGCGGGCCCGTGTCCGCCGTTTCGGGACCCGGCTTGAGACGCAGCTTCACGGCCAGGTAGTCGATGTTCCACTGGACCGAAGTCCGGGAGGCGGCCGGCCAGTTGGGACGCAGCCGCTCCACGACCTGGTCCACGGTGGGCAGGGGTGCGTGCGGTTCGCCGCGCAGGCGGGGCTCGCAGAGGGCGGCGAGGACCGCGAAGTACCGCTTGGTGCGGTCGACGGAGAAGGCGGGTGCGGTCGTCGCCCCGTCCGGGCCCAGGCCGTCCGGGGAACGGAGGAAGTCGTGGCGGGGCGCCCACACCTCGATGGGCAGCAGATCGCCCGCCGCCGGGAGGACGATCCGGGAGAACTCGAAGGGGATCGGCGCGTCCAGGCGGCCGGGGCCGACCTTGATGTGCTCGCCCGCGCCCTCGGGGTTCTCCACGACGTACGTCTGGTGGGCCGAGAGGTTGCTCAGTATCCAGAAGGCGCCGTGCGCGGTGATCTCCCCGGCCTTCCGGGACACGCCTTCGTGTGCGATCGCAAGCCCGTTGTCGGTCTCGGAGCGGCCGAACGCGAGGCGTTCGCCGGGCGCGAGCCTGATCTGGGGGTTGTCGCGCTTGTCGTTGTCCTCGTCCTCCGTGGTCGGCGGAGGTACCACGATGATGCTGTACAAGGCCGTTCTCCCCGTCCCGCTCCCCGTCCCGCGCGCAGCTGTGGGATCAGGGTAGGGCGACGCACCAGGGCCGTGTCTCCCCCTTCGCAGGGTGAAACACGGCCCTTGGCGTGAATGGCGAGAACGCGCCCGTCAGCCCTTGACGACCACAGAGCCGCAGACCTTGTCGGCGAACGTCTGCTTCTTGGAGTCCCACAGCGGCCAGAGCCAGCCGAGGTAGCAGGCGATGCTGTCGAGGAAGTGGGCGAGACGGCGGACGAACGCCATGCCGACTCCGAGCGGCCGGCCGTCGTTCTCCCGCAGCAGGCGGATGCCGAGAGCCTTCTTGCCGATGGTCTGGCCGGTCTTGCCCTCCTGGATCAGCATCCAGATCGCCACACCGAGAATGGCGACGATGGAGATGAGGCCGAAGATCGCCTGCCCCGAATCGGAGCCCATCGCCGCCCCGATCACCGCGGGGATGTAAGCGACCATGAGGATGAGCCCGTCCACCAGTGTCGCGCCAACCCGCAGACCCCAGTGGGCGTACGGGGGCGTACCGCCGTACATCTGCTGCTGCGGGTATCCGGGGTACTGCTGGCCGGGCTGCTGCGGATAGCCGTAGCCCTGCTGGGGCGGGACGCCCTGCGGGGGCTGCTGCGGGTAGCCGTAGCCGGGCTGGCCCTGCGGCTGCTGGGGCTGGCCGTACGGCTGCCCGCCCTGTGGGGGCGGCTGCCCGTACGGGTTGTTCGGGTCGCCAAAGCTCATGGCGGTTCTTCCTCCGTTGATGGTGCGGGGACGACGCGGTTTGTACGGAGGAGAAGCATGAGCGGTTGCGGTCTGTCCCCCTGCACTGCCCGCGGCACTGCGCGGATCATAGTTCTAAAGGCACGGCGTGTTGTCCAGCCGTACCCCATAGGAGTTGTGCAAGTGCAACATTGCTGATCATGCATGCCGGAGGCGCGGGCGGCCGGTCCGCACCCGGATTGGAACCCGGACCCGGTCATCCGCGAGGATGGGCCCATGACCGCCCAGATTCTCGATGGCAAGGCCACCGCAGCCGCGATCAAGTCCGATCTGACCGTCCGCGTGGCGGCCCTGAAGGAGAAGGGCATCACGCCCGGCCTCGGTACCGTCCTGGTGGGCGACGACCCCGGCAGCCAGAAGTACGTCGCGGGCAAGCACCGCGACTGCGCCCAGGTCGGCATCGCCTCCATCCAGCACGCACTGCCCGCGACGGCGACGCAGGAGGAGATCGAGGCGGTGGTACGGGAGCTCAACGAGGACCCCGCCTGCACGGGGTACATCGTCCAACTGCCGCTCCCCAAGGGCATCGACGAGAACCGCATCCTGGAACTGATGGACCCGGACAAGGACGCGGACGGCCTGCACCCGATGAACCTCGGCCGCCTCGTCCTCAACGAGCCGGCCCCGCTGCCCTGCACCCCCAACGGCGTCCTCACCCTGCTGCGCCGGTACGGCGTGGAGATCAAGGGTGCCGAGGTCGTGGTCGTCGGCCGTGGCGTGACCATCGGGCGCCCGATGCCGCTGCTGCTCACACGCCGCTCCGAGAACGCCACCGTGACGCAGTGCCACACCGGCACGCGCGACCTCTCCTCGCACCTGAAGCGCGCCGACATCATCGTCGCCGCGGCGGGCTCCGCGCACCTGGTCCGCCCCGAGGACGTGAAGCCCGGAGCCGCCGTCCTCGACGTCGGCGTCTCGCGCAGCGCCGAGGGCAAGATCGTGGGCGACGTCCACCCGGACGTCGCCGAGGTCGCCGCGTGGATCTCCCCGAACCCCGGCGGGGTGGGCCCGATGACCCGAGCCCAGCTCCTCGTCAACGTGGTCGAGGCGGCGGAACGCAGTGCCGGCTGAGGACGGGCCGGGTGCACCGGCCGAGAGGGATGCCGTGGATCCGTCCGGCACGGAGCCGCGTGCCGCGCAGTCGCGGGACGGCGACGCCACCGTTCTTCGGGCGGAGGACGAGACCGCGGACAGTGAGCCCGGCGACCTCCAGGTGCGGAACGGCGAGCTCACCGCCCGGGACGCCGTCAGCGCGGTCGGGCCCGATGGACAGGCCGAGCGGGTCACCCGGCGCTTTCCGCTCTTCACGCGGGACACCGCGCGCCCCGAGGGCGGTGGCCGGGCCGCTCCCCGTGACGCGCCCGCGCCCGCCCGGCAGTGGCCGATCCTCGCCGTCACCACGACCGTCGGACTCGGGCTGCTGCTGACCGCGCTCGACGTCTTCCGGGTCGGCATCCTGCTGATCGGCGCCGCGCTGCTCGCGGGCGGCGCCCTGCGCTGGATCCTGCCGGACGTGGGCATGCTCGCCGTCCGCTCCCGCTTCACTGACCTCGTCACGTACGGCGTCCTGGGCGTCACCATCGTGCTGCTCGCGATGATGGCTCAGCCCAACCCGTTGCTGGAGATCCCGTTCCTGGACGACACGCTGCACTTCACAATCAGGACGTAGCCCGACGTAGCCCGCCGAGGACGGCGTACGCGCGGCGAAGGTACGCGCGGCGGAGGCCCGCACACTCCCCCGAGTGAGTGCGGGCCTCCGCTCCTTTTTCCCCCGCGGTGTGGCGCGGTCAGCTGTGCGTGGGCAGGTAGTCGTAGCAGTACAACTCGCCAGACCGCTCCGCAGAGGTCCCCGGAAGTGCGCCAACTGACCATAGGGCTACGGGAGTTACGAGAGTCGGCAGGACTGAGCCTCGCCCGGCTCGCCGTGCGCACGCCCTACAGCAAGTCCTCCTGGGCCCGCTATCTCAACGGCGAGAAGCCGGTTCCGTACGACGCCGTCGAGGCGCTGTGCCGGGTCGCGGGGGAGCGCCCCGAACGACTGCTGGCGCTGTGGGAGCTGGCGGACGCGGAGTGGAGCGGCAGGGGGAGGCGGCGTACAACCGGGGAGGAGCGGGGACGGCGGGGCGCGGCCGCGAGGTACCGCCGCGGGCCGCTGCTCGTCACGGGTGCCGGTGTCGTCGCCGTCCTGTGCGCCGCCGTCCTGCTCCTTCCGGACAAACCCGCCGAGCCTGCGGGACAGGCGGTGGCCCCGGCCACGTACGCACCCGGCTGCACCGGCGAGACCTGCGACGGGCGGGACCCCGCGGACATGGGCTGCGGCGGGCAGTTCATGGTGACCTCGGCCGCCGAGCGCACCCTTGCGGGCGGGCAGCGCGTGGAGCTGCGGTACGGCGAGGTGTGCCGGGCCGTTTGGGCGCGTGCGTCGCAGCTGAGGGTCGGGGACCGGGTCGAACTGAGCCGGGCCGGGGCGCGCGCCAAGGACGTACGGGCCGTGAACGAGGGCGACACCGAGGGGTACCTCGCGACACCGATGACGGCAGCGGACGACGGGCCGCGCGGAGCGCGCGTCTGCCTGGTGCCGGCCGACGGTGAGCGGGTCTGTTTCGGGGTCTGACCTGGTCTCCCTTTCGGGTCCGTTCGGGGTCCGATCAAAGAGGGCGTCGCCCGTCCACTCCCCCGAGCGAGGACGGGCGACGCCTGGGGTCAAGAGTGATGGAGGTGCCAACGGAGGTTCAACGCCTGTCAATTTCCTGTGGCAGAGAGGTGACGGTTCCGCTACGTCGTGCGTACCGCCGGGGCGCAGGCTTGAGCACCTGAGCAGTCGACGACCCAACCTGCCCTGGTGTGTGCGTGATCCCCTGATGATGCGAGTGACGCATGATGTCGTATATGTGTTCCCCATGTGTCGATGTGTCGACAAGTTCGAGGATTTACGTCAATCACCTCCGACACCAGGGATAACGTGGCCAATCGGGACGGTCCGGGACGTCCTGTGCATTCACCGGGAGATCCTGTCGGCCGGGAGGGAAGTCGGTGGGACACTGGACCGCAGACCAGCGGGCGTGCAACGGTGCATGCCCACAGGCCCGAATGCTCCCGTGCGCCCCCATCCCGGGAACTGAGATCCTGACTGGGCGCATCCCTGTGGGTAGCCAGACACGGACTCGGCACAGGGCTTAACGCGCGGGAAAAGCCAGCACGTACGGGGGGAAAGAGGGGGGTAGCAATGCCTCGTTGGAGGGCCTTGCCGGATGAACTCGATCCGCAGGTCAGGGAGTTCGCCAGTCAGCTGCGTCGGCTTGTCGACCGCAGCGGACTGAGCGTCGCCGCTGTGGCCGACCGCACCGGTTACAGCAAGACGTCCTGGGAGCGGTATCTGAACGGTCGGCTGCTCGCGCCGAAAGGCGCGATCGTGGCACTGGCCGAGGTGACCGGGACAAATCCTGTCCATCTGACCACGATGTGGGAGCTTGCCGAGCGCGCATGGAGCCGCTCGGAGATGCGCCACGACATGACCATGCAGGCGATCCAGATCTCCCAGGCGCGTGCCGCGCTCGGGGAGTTCGGGCCGACTCCTGCCAAGGGGGGACGGAACGGGAAGCAGGCGCGCGCCGGGGGCAGCGCGACGGCTGCGCCCACGCCTGGTATCGCGGGGCCGGCCGGGGTGGCACCGACGGTGCCGCCGCGGAATCCGACGTCTGGGGAGCAACGGAAGCCGTCCGGGGCGGGTGCCGGTTCTGGCTCCGGCGGGGATGCGCGCGGTGGCGGGTGGGGAGCCGTGGCCACGCCTTCGGGGGCGGCCGGGGTTTCCGGCGGCTCCGGGTATTCGGGGGCTGCGGGTGCCGGCGCCGGTGCGTCCGGATTTTCGGGGGCGCCCGGTTCTTCCGGGTCCAGTGCGTCCGGTTCGCCTTCGCCTGGTTCGTTCGGCCCGTCCAGCCTGTCCGGTCCCGCCGGTCCTGCCGGGCGGTCGCCTCAGGACGCGCGGCCGGGTTCCGGCGGTTCGCCCGACGGGCAGCGGCGGAAGCGGCGGCTGACGATGTTCCTCGCCGGTGTCGTGGGCGCGGGCGTGGTGATAGCCGCGGCCATGTTCCTCACGGACTCCGGCGGCGACGAGACGAACGCGGGCGTGACTCCGACGCCGACGGCCTCGGCCAGTGCGAACCCCGAACTGCCGGTGGGCGTCAAGTGCGTCGGCGCGGACTGCACCGGCAAGGACGCGGAGAACATGGGCTGCAGCGGCGACCTGGCGAACACCGCCACCAGCGTCACCGTCGGCACGACCGTCGTCGAGGTCCGCTACAGCAAGACCTGCAACGCCGCCTGGGCCCGCATCACCGGGGCCGCACAGGGCGACGAGGTCGGTGTGACCGTCGGCAAGGCCAAGCAGACGGGTTCGGTCGCGACGGCCGGAGACACCACCGCCTACACCCCGATGGTGGCCGTGAAGGACGCCGGCGACGCAACGGCATGCGTCACTCTGCAGTCCGGGCAGAAGGGGTGCACAGAGTAATTTCGGCTGATGCGGGAGGCTGCCCACGATTGACCGGGCACCGCCCCGCACGGGCGCCCGAGCCGTTGGAAGCGGGCGCCCGACACGGTTTCCGAAACGGGCCTCCGCCTCCTCCGAGACGGGCGCCCGTTCTCGTTTCCGCGCGGGTGCTCGGCCCGATCGGAGACGGCTGCCCGGCCGGGATTCGAGTGGGGCTTCGCCCTGGATTCGAGTGGGGCTTCGGCCCGGATCCGCGCGGGTGCTCGGCCCGATCGGAGACGGCTGCCCGGCCGGGATTCGAGTGGGGCTTCGCCCTGGATCCGAGAGGGACTCCGCCCCGGATCCGAGAGAGACCGCGGCCGCTCCGAGGCAGGCGTCGGGCAGGCGCTCTCCGAGGCAGGCGTCGGGCAGGCGCTCTCCGAGGCAGGCGTCGGGCGCCTCCGAGGCAAGCGTCGCCCCTCCGAGCAGCCCCTCCGAGCAGGCCTTCGCCCCCGCCGCAACGCCTCCCGTCAACGGCTCCCGAAACCCCGTCAGTAACTAATCGCCGCACGAGGGGAATGCCTGCCCCGCTCCGGGGCAGGCGGACAGTACCCCCACGGGAGTCCGGCGCCGTCCGGGAGGAGTCACACCCCCTCCCGGCACCCGGCACCCCCACCCGGCGGCCGCCGTCCCTCTCTCCCGGATCGGCGGCCGCCACTTCGTGCGAAGGCTTGCGGCTCGTGCCCAGCCTTGTGGGGTGGGCCACATCGGACCCGGCCGTGCGAGATCCCGGATGCGCGATAGCCTGACCGCTGGATCTCTCTTGACGCCGAGAGATCGATCATCGGCCGATCATCGGCATCGGTGATCGATCATCGTCGCGGCCAACTGAAATCCCGTACCCCGGGGCAGGGACGCCCCACCGTCAGCTGTCATACGGAGAACGCCATGACCCGCACTCCCGTGAACGTCACCGTCACCGGCGCGGCCGGCCAGATCGGTTACGCCCTGCTCTTCCGCATCGCCTCCGGCCAGCTGCTCGGCGCGGATGTGCCGGTCAAACTGCGCCTCCTCGAGATCACGCCGGCGCTCAAGGCCGCCGAGGGCACCGCCATGGAGCTCGACGACTGTGCCTTCCCGCTCCTTCAGGGCATCGACATCACCGACGACCCGAACGTCGCCTTCGACGGCGCGAACGTCGGCCTGCTCGTCGGCGCCCGCCCCCGCACCAAGGGCATGGAGCGCGGTGACCTGCTCTCCGCCAACGGCGGCATCTTCAAGCCCCAGGGCAAGGCGATCAACGACAACGCGGCGGACGACGTCAAGATCCTCGTCGTGGGCAACCCGGCCAACACGAACGCCCTCATCGCCCAGGCCGCCGCCCCGGACGTACCGGCCGAGCGCTTCACCGCGATGACCCGCCTGGACCACAACCGCGCGCTGACGCAGCTCGCGAAGAAGACGGGTTCGACGGTCGCGGACATCAAGCGCCTCACCATCTGGGGCAACCACTCCGCCACCCAGTACCCCGACATCTTCCACGCCACGGTCGCCGGCAAGAACGCCGCCGAGACCGTGAACGACGAGAAGTGGCTGGCCGAGGACTTCATCCCGACCGTCGCCAAGCGCGGCGCGGCGATCATCGAGGCCCGCGGTGCGTCGTCGGCCGCCTCCGCCGCCAACGCCGCCATCGACCACGTGTACACCTGGGTCAACGGCACGGCGGACGGCAACTGGACCTCCATGGGCATCCCGTCGGACGGTTCGTACGGCGTTCCGGAGGGCCTCATCTCCTCCTTCCCCGTCACCACGAAGGACGGCTCGTACGAGATCGTCCAGGGCCTCGACATCAACGAGTTCTCCCGCGCCCGCATCGACGCGTCGGTGAAGGAGCTCGAGGAGGAGCGCGAGGCGGTCCGCGGTCTCGGCCTGATCTGACCCACCCGCGGTTCTGTTGAGCCGTTCTGTCCCAACCCGCACGGGCCCTGTTCCGGTACGTACCGACCGGCACGGGGCCCGTCGCCTTCTCCTTTGCCGCCCCCGCCGTCATCCCCGCCGTGTCAGCCGCTTCTCGAACCAGTGATCGGCGTAGACATGATCCACGTACGCCGGGATCTCCGTGTACCCGCACGCCCGGTACATCGCCTGCGCCTCCGTGAGTGCCGCGTGCGTGTCGAGTCGTACGACGTCGAAACCGCGCGCGGCCGCCTCCCCTTCCAGCGCCGCCAGCAGCCGTCGGGCGAGTCCGAGGCGCCGGGCGTCCGGATGCACCCACACGTGCCGGATCTCGCCGACGCGGGGCTCCAGCCGGCGCAGCGCCCCGCAGCCCACCGGGTGACCCTCCTCGTAGGCGACGAAGAACGCGCCGGAGTCCCCAGACACCTCTTCGGCCCGTACGAGATCGGACGCGTCGAAGCCTTCCGGAAACCGTGCGTCGATGTCGGCGGCGTACGCGTCCAGGCAGGCGCGAGCATCGGCGGACGCGCCGGGGACGTGCTCGACGGTGATGCCGGCCAGCCGCAGCAGCCGTCGCGTGACGGCCAGCGCCTCGGTCAGCTGCTCGCGCTGGTCCGCGCTGAGCCCGCCGAGGAGGCCGGCGGCGAGGGCGTTGGCCCGCCGTTGCTGCTCCTTCAGCTCGACGCGGCCGGCCGGGGTCAGCTCGATCATGCGCAGCCGGTTGTCGTCCGGGTGCACGCTCACCCGGACCATTCCCTGCGCCTCCAGCGCCTTCGTCATCCGGCTCAGATATCCGGCGTCCAGCCCGAGCCGGTTTCTGAGCTCGCGCAGCGGCACTCCGTCCTCGATCTCGAACAGCAGCCTTGCCTCGCCGAGCGGGCGGTCCTGGCCGAGGTAATGGTCGTCGAGCGCCCCGATACGGCGCGTGAAGTAGCGGTTGAACCGGCGGAAGGCCGCCACGTGCTCCGTCGACACTGGCTCCATAGTTCTTTGACTCTAGTCAAAGAACTATGGAGCGTCCATGACTCGGCTGCCCTCCCAGAGGGCGTACAGCTGCTCCGTGGTGTCCTCGGCGGGACGGCCGGGTCGGGAGGACCCGCCGGCGTGAAGGGTCGTGGAGACGTGAAGGCCTCGTGTGAGTCCCGGGTCGCACTGTCGTCCTCTTGATATTCCGGTTCCCCCAGTCCCATCCGTCACTCTATGGTGATGGTCCGTCAACAGAACCAGTAACAAAGTGTTTTCCACGCATCGGGGGAGTGGCGTGAGCACCGCATACGTGCCGCAGCAACCGCAGCAGACACACGCCGACGCACCGCCGTCGGCAGCACCGCCGGCGCCGCCCACTCCGCCGCACGCCAGCGAGGCGACCCGGCTGCTGTGCGCGGGCACCTACCTGGACTCCGGTTACCGGGACCGGGTCATCGAACAGCTGCACCTCAACGAGCAGCGGATCGTGGCGCCCTCGCTCGGCCTCGACGCGGCCCGCGTCCTCGCGCACGCCCTTCGGGCCCGGCGCCAGGAACTGTTGTGGGCCGGGGCGATCATGGGCCTGTGGGTGGTGGGGCTGCCGCTGACCGGCGGTCTGCTGGTCGGTTTCCTGGTACCCAGCCTGCTGCTCGCGGTCGCCGCCTGGATCCGGGGCCGGGACGCGGACGCGCCGGTGTACCGGCGGCTGCCCGCCTTCCTGCTCCGCTGGTGGGGCCGTATCACCTTCGCGATGTTCCTGCTCATCACGCTCTACGCGGCGTTCGGCGGCTCGGACGACAGCTCCTACGACTCGTCCGGCTATGACTCGTCCGGCTATGGCTCGTCCGGCTATGGCGACTCGTACGGCTACGGCGACAGCTCCAGCCCGTCCGACCTGTTGTTCCCGGACCCGGACGAGATCAGCAGTCTCGTCGAGCCCTGGCGGGCCTGGCTCACGCTCGGTGTGTTCGCGCTCATCGCGCTGTGCGTGGCCGCCCAGCGGGCCCAGTTCGCCCGGGTGATGGCCGGCGAACTGTCCCCGCAGCGCTTCCCGGACGCCGCCGCCGACCCCGCCGAGCAGGGCGAGGGCCAGCGCTTCCAGCGGCTGAAGGAGCGCGTCCGGCTGGAACAGCACGCGCCGCTGGTCATGTATCACGAGAGCCGTCCGTTCTGCGGTGCGGGCGAGGCCTACGAGACCTGGGTCCTCGCCGTCGAGCTGCGCCCCGACGGCATGAAGAAGGAACAGCGGCCGCTCAGCAACCGCACGGTCCTGGAGAAGATCCGGCCGCTGATCGAACAGCTTCGGCTGCCCGCCGAGTTCGCCGGGCACACCGTGCGCGACCGGCTGCGCTGGCTGGAGATCGACGAGTGCGTGTTCCTGCCCGCCGAGGGGCTGCTGCGCCGCGAGGAGGCGCCGTACACCCCGCACGCCTTCGAGGAGCACCGGGCCCGCGCGGTCGAGGAGGGCGCCGAGAAGCGGCGGCACTTCCTGCGCATCCGGGTCGGCGGCTGGGAGGAGGAGCTGGTCGTCACGGTCTTCGTGCGCATCCACACCCAGGGCCGCATGCTCATGCTGGAGACCGCCCCGCACGTGCTGCTGCCGGTGCGCGAGGACTTCAAGAACGCCGACCGCACGGCCCACGCCTTCCGCCACAACAACGTGGTCGGCAAGGCGGCCTGGGCCGTCGCGCGGGTGCCCGGCTCCGCGGCCCGCTCCCTGATCGCCCTCGGCAAGGGCCTGTGGTACGCGTGGCGGATGCTGACCGGCGGATACGCGGGCGCCCTGCCCGACGGCCCCGCCCTGTCCGTGCGGGAGCTGGGCTCGGGGAGCGCCGGTTCGCTCTTCCAGGAGATGGACGTCTCCCGCTACCTCAAGAGCGTGCAGGACCGCGTCGCGCACGGAGTGACGGCGGCGCTTGCCGAATCCGGTTACCAGACCGGCGAGTTCGTCCAGAAGATCGTGAACATCAGCGGCGGCGGCGTGAACGTCGAGGGCGGCGTCGAGGGCAGCACCTTCGCCGTCGGCAGCCACGCCTCCGCGTCTTCTTCGTCCTCGTCTTCCACCACGACCACCACGTCCACCGCAACCGGCGGCGCCGCGCCGCAGAAGGGATCCGGCACCGATGGCAACGGATGAGCCGAACTTCAGCATCAACGGAGGCGTCTCGCACAGCACCTTCGCGGTCGGCAGCCACGCGCACGCCGAGAGCCATCACGGCGCGGCCGTACAGCGCGACCAGGCCGCCGAGGAGCTGCTGAAGGCGGTGCGCGAACTGCGCGCCGACCTGACCCGGGTGCGTGCCGACGAGCGGACGGCCGAGCTGGACGCCGCGCTCGCCGAGACGGAGGAGGAGATCAACCGCACCGGGCAGGCCGGTCCGACGCGCCTGGAGCGGGTGCGGCAGCTGCTCCAGGACTCCCAGGCCCTCGTCGGCCTGATCGCGTCGGCCGGAGCCGTGGCCGGCCTGCTGGGGACGTGAGAGGGAGCGAGAGGGAGAAGAGGGACACCATGAGCGGGGGAGCGCGGTACTGGAACGAGGAGACCCAGCGCTGGGAGGACGGCGACGGCACGGGGAACACGTCCGCCCAGGCCACTCCGCCGCCACCGGCACGCCCGGACTTCGCGCCGGTGTGGAGTCCGGGAGAGGGGGCGGCGGGCACCGATGCGTCGAGCGCGGGTCCGCCGGAACAGCCCGGCGGTGGCGGGGAGGTCCTGCCGTCGGCTCCGTGGCCGAGTGGCGCCGCCGGCACCGGTGTCTCCTGGCCGCCCGCGGTCCAGCTCGCGGCGCCGGTTCCAGCGCGCGGGATGAGCCGTCGGCTCGTGTGGTCCGTGCTGGCGGGGGCCGCCGCCGTCGGGGTCGCCGTCAGCCTGGTGCTGACCCTGGTGGTCGGTTCCGGGGACGACGAGGACGATCCGTCGGCCGCGGCGAGCGCCTCCCCGACGGCCGGGGCCTCGCGGCAGAGCGACCCGTACGCGTCGCCGTCGCCCTCGCCCACCGAGGAGACGGCGTCGCCCTCCTCCTCGGCTCCCGAACTCCCGGCGGGCTACGAGGCGTACGAGGACACCGAGGGCTTCTGGATCGGGAGACCCGAGGGGTGGAAGCGCAGCTCGGTGGACTCCCAGTACGGCATCGCCGTGGTCAACTACCGCAGCCCCGACGGCCGACACCGCTTGCAGGTGTACCAGGTGAGCGAGGAGTCGCCGGACGCCTCGTTCGAGCTGTACCTGTCCGACGAGACCTCCAAGCCGGCCGGCTTCGAGGAGCTGTCCCTGCAAAACCTCGACGACGGAGAGTTCACGGGCTCACGGCTGGAGTACTTGGCAGACAGCCTCAAGGGCGAGCCCGACGTCGGCACCTGGCACGTCTACGACGAGCGCTTCGTGGCGTCGGACGGCAACATCTACGCCATCGCCGCATACGGCCCCGACGCGGACGGCCGCGACGACGAACTGGCGCTGCTCACCACGGCGTTGGAGTGGTTCTGCCCGCCCTTCGGTGAATGCGCCCCAGCGGCAGTGGACTGACTCACACGTTCCGAGGTTCGTCCCGTCCCGCAGCTGTCACTACGACCTGACCGTCCAGCGGATCACGGCGGATCACGGCGGATCAGGATGGATCACGGGCGGATCGCAGCGGATCACTCTCAGCGTACGGTCCGCGTCTTCTGGGTGTATTTCTTCCTGTTTTTCAGTGACACGGCGCACTTTCCGTCACGGGTTGTGCATGCATCCCGGGCCGGAGGGCAGGTGCTCCCGGCCCCCGAGAGTGACACGCGTGTGACACAGGGGCACGGAACAGGAACGGAAGGCAACACCGAACATGCCGGGACAGCAGGCGCAGCGGGCGCAGCAAGCACAGGAGAAGCGGAAGACCCAGGAGACGATTCACGTGGGCGGAGAGTGGCGTGCCGCCGCCTCCGGAGCCACGCGCGACATTCTCGATCCGGCGGACGCCAAGCCGTTCGCCGTGGTCGCGGAAGGCGGCGTGCCGGACACCGACGCCGCCGTCGAGGCCGCCCGGCACGCCTTCGACCACGGAGAGTGGACCCGGACGCCCGTCACCGAGCGCGCCGCCCTCCTGCGCCGCGTCGCCGACCTCCTCGTACGTGATCGTGAGCGGCTCGGGCTCCTGGAGAGCCGGGACGCGGGCAAGACCCTGGAGGAGGGGCGGGTCGACATCGACTGTGTCGCCGACGCCTTCCGCTACTTCGCCGATCTCGTCGTCGGAGAGGGCGGGGGACGTGTCGTCGACGCCGGGTCCGACGACATCCACAGCGTCGTCGTGCACGAACCCGTCGGCGTCTGCGCGCTGATCACGCCCTGGAACTACCCGCTGCTGCAGGCCAGTTGGAAGGTCGCGCCCGCCCTCGCCGCCGGGAACACCTTCGTCGTCAAGCCCAGCGAGATCACTCCGCTGACCACCGTCGCCCTCGTGGAGCTGCTCGTCGAGGCCGGGCTGCCCACCGGTGTCGCCAACATCGTCACCGGGCCGGGACACAGCGTCGGCGCCCGGCTCGCCGAGCACCCGGACGTCGACCTCGTGTCCTTCACCGGCGGGCTCGTCAGCGGTACGAAGGTCGCGCAGGCCGCCGCCGTCACCGTGAAGAAGGTCGCCCTCGAACTCGGCGGCAAGAACCCCAACGTCGTCTTCACCGACGCCTGCTCGACGGACGAGGGCTTCGACACTGCCGTCGACCAGGCCCTCAACGCCGCGTTCATCCACAGCGGCCAGGTCTGCTCGGCGGGATCCAGGCTCATCGTCGAGGAGTCGGTGCGCGAACGCTTCGTCGCCGAACTCGCCCGGCGGGCCGGCGCCATCCGGCTCGGCCGAGGCACCGAGGACGGGGTCGAGTGCGGTCCGCTCGTCTCCGAGCAGCAGCGCGAGAAGACCGAGTCGTACGTCGCCTCCGCGCTGGCCGAGGGCGCGGTGCTGCGGGCCGGCGGCGGGCGCCCCGAGCCGTCCGAGAGCAGGCCCGCCACCGGGTACTTCTACGAGCCGACCGTTCTCGACCGGTGTCACCGGGAGATGCGGGTCGTGCGGGAAGAGGTCTTCGGGCCGGTCCTGACGGTGGAGACCTTCCGCACGGAGGACGAGGCCGTCGCGCTCGCCAACGACACGGAGTACGGGCTCGCCGGCGCCGTCTGGACCGCCGACGCGGGGCGTGCCCGGCGTGTCGCGGGCCGGCTGCGGCACGGCACCGTCTGGATCAACGACTTCCACCCGTACCTCCCGCAGGCGGAGTGGGGCGGCTTCGGCAAGAGCGGCGTCGGGCGTGAGCTCGGTCCCGCGGGGCTCGCCGAGTACCGCGAGACGAAGCACGTGTACCAGAACCTCGCCCCGAAGCCGGTCCGGTGGTTCGCGGGCTGAGCCCGGCCCGGAGCCAGTAACCCCCCACCGCACAAGGCACCCGGAGCCAGCCCTCCACCGCACAAGGCACTTGGAGCCGGTCCCCCCACTGCACAAGGCACTTGGAGTACTCCTTCATGTCCGAGCACGAGAAAACGTACGACTACGTCGTCATCGGCGGCGGCACCGCCGGATCCGTCATCGCCTCCAGACTCACCGAGAACCCGGACGTCAGCGTCGCCGTCATCGAGGGCGGCCCCAGCGACGTCGACCGCGAGGACGTCCTGACCCTGCGCCGCTGGATGGGCCTGCTCGGCGGGGAGCTGGACTACGACTACCCGACGACCGAGCAGCCGCGCGGCAACTCGCACATCCGGCACAGCCGCGCCCGCGTCCTCGGCGGCTGCTCCTCGCACAACACGCTCATCGCGTTCAAGCCCCTGCCGTCCGACTGGGACGAGTGGGAGGCGGCGGGGGCCAAGGGCTGGGGCGCGGTGCCGATGGAGGCGTACTTCGCGCGGCTGCGGAACAACATCGTCGCCGTCGACGAGAAGGACCGTAACCCCATCGCGCGCGACTTCGTGGACGCGGCACAGACGGCGCTCGGCGTGCCGCGCGTCGAGGGGTTCAACAAGGAACCGTTCACCGAGGGCGTCGGCTTCTTCGACCTCGCGTACCACCCGGAGAACAACAAGCGGTCGAGCGCGTCGGTCGCGTATCTGCACCCCTTCCTCGACCGGCCGAACCTGACGATCCTGCTGGAGACCTGGGCGTACCGGCTGGAGCTGGACGGAACGCGGGCGCGCGGCGTGCACGTGCGCACCAAGGACGGCGAGGAACTCCTCGTACGGGCCAGGAACGAAGTCCTGCTGTGCGCCGGGGCCGTGGACTCGCCCCGGCTGCTCCTCCACTCCGGCATCGGGCCGAGGAAGGACCTGGAGGAGCTCGGCATCCCCGTCGTCCACGACCTGCCGGGTGTCGGCGAGAACCTGCTCGACCACCCCGAGTCGGTCATCGTCTGGGAGACGAACGGGCCGATCCCCGAGAACTCGGCGATGGACTCCGACGCCGGTCTGTTCGTGCGGCGCGACCCCGAACACGCGGGCCCGGACCTGATGTTCCACTTCTACCAGATCCCGTTCACGGACAACCCGGAGCGCCTCGGCTACGAACGGCCCGCGCACGGCGTCTCGATGACCCCGAACATCCCCAAGCCACGCAGCCGCGGTCGCCTTTACCTGACGAGTGCCGACCCGACCGTCAAACCCGCTCTGGACTTCCGTTACTTCACGGACGAGGAGGACCACGACGGCCGCACCCTCGTCGACGGGATCCGCATCGCCCGCGAGATCGCCCGGTCCGAACCGCTCGCGGGCTGGCTGAAGCGCGAGGTGTGCCCCGGACCGGACGTCACGGGGGACGAGGAGCTGAGCGAGTACGCGCGGAAGGTGGCCCACACGGTCTACCACCCGGCGGGTACGTGCCGCATGGGCGCCCCTGACGACCAACGCGCCGTGGTGGACCCGGAGTTGAGGATCCGCGGCCTCGACGGCATCCGGATCGCCGACGCGTCCGTCTTCCCGGCGATGCCCGCCGTGAACCCGATGATCGGCGTGCTCATGGTCGGGGAGAAGTGCGTGGATCTGGTGGGGGGCGGTGCGTGATGAGTACGTCCACGAGTAGGTCAGTCGGTATGCCAACCACAACCACCGAAGCAGCCGACATGCCAACTGCCCACGATCGTACGGCCGTTGAGCCTGTCTTCTCCGTCGACGGGCTCTGGAAGGTCTTCGGGCCGAAGGCCGACCGCATCCCCGCCGACCCCGAACTCGCCTCCCTCACCGCCGCCGAACTCCGTTCCCGCACCGGCTGCACGGCCGCCGTCCGGGACGTGAGCTTCGACGTGCGCAAGGGCGAGGTCTTCGTCGTCATGGGCCTGTCCGGCTCGGGCAAGTCCACCCTCGTACGCTGTCTGACCCGGCTCATCGAGCCGACGGCCGGCACGCTCGCCATCGACGGCGAGGACGTCCGCGCCATGGACAAGGCCCGGCTGCGCGAACTGCGCCGCCACCGTGCCGCGATGGTCTTCCAGCACTTCGGCCTGCTGCCGCACCGGTCCGTGCTCGACAACGTCGCCTACGGCCTCGAGGTCCAGGGAGTCCCGAAGCGCGAGCGCCGGGAGAAGGCCCAGGAAGTCGTCGCGAAGGTCGGCCTGGAGGGCATGGAGCACCGGCGGCCCAGGCAACTGTCCGGCGGTCAGCAGCAGCGTGTCGGGCTCGCCCGGGCGCTGGCCGTGGACCCCCAGGTCCTGCTGTTCGACGAGCCGTTCAGCGCGCTCGACCCGCTGATCAGGCGCGACATGCAGGAGGAGGTCATCCGGCTGCACCGCGAGGAGGGCCGCACGATGGTCTTCATCACCCACGACCTGAACGAGGCGCTCAGGCTGGGCGACCGGATCGCGCTCATGCGCGACGGCCGCATCGTCCAGCTCGGCACGCCCGAGGAGATCGTGGGCTCGCCCGCCGACGACTACGTACGCGAGTTCGTGCGGGACGTGCCGCGCGAGCAGGTCATGACGGTACGGACGGCCATGCGGGCCGCGTCCGTGGAGGAGGCCGGCGAGGGTCCTGCCGTCGCGCCGGACGCCACCGTCTCGGAGGCCATCGAGGCGGTCGCGCGCTCGGGCCGGCCGGCGCGGGTGGTGGACCGGGGGCGGTGTCTCGGGGTCGTGGACTCGGCGGCGCTGCTGAAGGTGGTGGCGGGGACCACCGGGTCGGCTGGACCCTCGGAGGCCGTCGGCGACGCCGAGCCCTCACACGACGCCGAGCCCTCACACGACGCCGAGCCCTCTCGCGATGCCGAGCCCTCTCGCGATGCCGAGCCCGTCGGCGGCGCCGAGTCCGCCCGCGACGCCGAGCCCGTCGGCGGCGCCGAGCCCGTCGGCGGCGCCGAGCCCGTCGGCGGCGCCGAGCCCGTCGGCGGCGCCGAGCCCGTCGGCGGCGCCGAGCCCGTCGGCGGCGCCGAGTCCGCCCGCGAGGAGGTGGCCTGATGGCTACCGCCACCGCGGGCACCACCGCACCCGTCCCCCACACCGGCGTCGCCGCACTCCTCAGGCACCGAGCCCTCGGCAAGCTCCTCCTGCTCGCCGTGGCGGCAGCGGTCCTCGTCCCCCTCGTCAACTCCCGCTGGTCCAGCGGAACTTGGCCGGAAGCCCTCACTGTCGACCTCTCCGAACCCCTCGGCAAGGCCAGCGACTGGATCATCGACAACCGCGACAGCCACCCGCTGTTCCTCTACTTCTTCGGGTACGTCTCCAACGGGGTCGTCCTCTCCGTACGCGCCGTCTACCTGGTCCTGCTCGCCGCCGGCTGGGCGGGCGTCACGGCCGCCGCGGCACTGGTCGCCTGGCGGGTCGCCGGGGTGCGCCTTGCGGTCGGTACGGCCGTCTCGTTCCTGGCCTGCGGGCTGCTCGGCATGTGGGTTCCCACCATGCAGACGCTCGCGCTCATGGTGGCCGCGGTCCTGGCGTCCGTCGTGCTCGGCGCACTCCTCGGCCTCGCGGCCGGGCTCTCCGACCGCACGTTCCGCGCACTGCGCCCCGTCCTCGACACCATGCAGGTACTCCCCGCCTTCGCGTACCTCCTCCCGGTCGTCCTCGTCTTCGGCATCGGCGTCCCGGCCGCGGTGCTCGCCACCGTCGTGTACGCGGCCCCGCCCATGGCCCGGCTCACCGCGCTCGGCCTGCGCGGCGCGGACGCCGGGGTGATGGAGGCCGTCGAGTCCCTGGGCACGACGGCACGGCAGCGGCTCCTCACGGCCCGCCTCCCGCTCGCCCGCAAGGAACTCCTCCTCGGCCTCAACCAGACGATCATGATGGCCCTGTCCATGGCCGTCATCGCGTCCGTCATCGGCGCGGGCGGCCTCGGCGACCGCGTCTACCAGGCACTCGCCTCGGTCGACGTCGGCGCCGCCCTCGCCGCCGGCATCCCGATCGTGTTGCTCGCGGTCGTCCTGGACCGGGTGACGGCAGCGGCGGGCGAACGGCTCGGGCAGTCCGACTCCGGCTGGACGCCGTGGGGGTACGCGGCTGTCGTCGCCGTCGCCGTCGCCGTCGCCGTGGCCGTCGCGGTCGCCGGACGCCTGACCGACCGGCTCGACTGGCCCGAGGCCTGGCTCGTGAACATCGCCGAGCCCGTGAACCGCGCCGTCGACTGGATGACCGACCACCTCTACTCCGGCGTCCCCTATGTGGGCGGCACCGCCGACTGGGCGGGCCACTTCACCACCTGGGTCCTGGACCCGCTCCGGGACGGCCTGCAATGGCTGCCCTGGTGGTCGGTCCTGCTGATCGTCGCCGCGCTCGCCTGGCTGATCGGCACCTGGCGCACCGCGCTCACCGCCGTCCTCGCGATGGCCGCGATCGGCGTACTCGGCGTGTGGGAACCGTCCCTCGACACGCTGTCGCAGGTACTCGCGGCCGTGGCGGTCACGCTGGTCCTGGGCTTCGCGGCCGGCGTCGCGGCGGCCCGGAGCGAGCGCTGCGAACGGCTCCTGCGCCCCGTCCTGGACGTGTTCCAGACGATGCCGCAGTTCGTGTACCTCATCCCCGTCGTGGCCCTCTTCGGCGTCGGCCGCGCCCCGGCCGTCGCCGCCGCAGTCGTCTACGCCCTCCCCGCGGTCGTCCGCATCACCACACAGGGCCTGCGCCAGGTCGACCCGGCGGCCATGGAGTCCTCGCGCTCACTCGGTGCCACGGCCTGGCAGCAACTCCGCCAGGTGCAACTGCCGTTGGCCCGCCCGGCGCTGCTGCTCGCCCTCAACCAGGGCGTCGTCCTCGTCCTCGCCGTGGTCATCATCGGCGGCCTGGTCGGCGGTGGCGCGCTCGGCTACGACGTCGTGTTCGGCCTCGCCCAGGGCGACCTGGCCACCGGCCTCGTCGCGGGCGCGGCGATCGTCTGCCTCGGCCTGATGCTCGACCGGGTGACGCAGCCGACGGAACGCCGCACGAAGAAGGGAGCGTGACATGACTACTCGTACGCGCATGATGTCGGCCCTCGCGGGTGTCTCCGCCCTGCTCGTGCTCACCGGCTGCGGAGCCGCCGACATGACCAAGCAGGCCTCGCCCTTCGCCAACGCGCAGGGCGCGAAGACGGTCACCCTCTCCGTGCAGTCCTGGGTGGGCGCGCAGGCCAACGTGGCCGTCGCGCAGTACCTGCTGGATCACGAGCTGGGCTATCGCGTCGACACCGTCCAGGTCGACGAGGTTCCCGCGTGGGACGCGCTCAGCCAGGGACGGGTCGACGCGATCCTGGAGGACTGGGGGCACCCCGAGCAGGAGCAGCGGTACGTCACCGACAAGGAGACGATCGCGCGCGGCGGCGAGCTCGGAGTCACCGGGCACATCGGGTGGTTCGTGCCGACGTACTTCGCGAAGCAGCACCCGGACGTGACCGACTGGAAGAACCTGAACAAGTACGCCGACCAGCTCCGCACCGCCGAGAGCGGCGGCAAGGGCCAACTGCTCGACGGTTCGCCTTCGTACGTGACGAACGACAAGGCGCTGGTGAAGAACCTGAATCTCGACTACCAGGTGGTGTTCGCCGGTTCCGAGGCGGCCCAGATCACCCAGATGCGGCAGTTCGCCAAGGAGAAGAAGCCCTTCCTCACCTACTGGTACACACCCCAGTGGCTCTTCGAGAAGGTCCCCATGACGGAGGTGAAGCTGCCCGCCTACAAGGAGGGCTGCGACGCCGACCCGGACGCGGTCGCCTGCGCGTATCCGCACACCCCGCTCCAGAAGTACCTGAACGCGGACTTCGCGAAGAGCGGGGGCAAGGCGGCGGCCTTCCTGAAGAACTTCAAGTGGACGACCGAGGACCAGAACGAGGTCTCCCTGCTGATCGCCGACCAGAAGCTGACGCCTGAGGAGGCGGCGGAGAAGTGGGTGGACAGCCACGAGTCGACATGGCGCGCGTGGCTGCCGTAACCACTGCTACCGCAGGCTCGCGTCCTGCCTGGAGTCGGTGTCCTGCCTCGAGTCGGTGTGCTGCCTCGAGTCGGTGTGCTGCATCGAGTCGGTGTGCTGCTTCAGGTTCGCGGCGATCTCCGTCAACGCTTCCGTGGAGCGGCGCTGCAACCCCGGCCCGAACGTGATCCGTGTGGCCCCTCGCTCACCGAGTTCGGCGAGCGAGGGGCCGTCGGGCCGGCCGAACGCGTTGATCGGCCCTTGAATCCCCGCGCGCAACAGCGGCAGTACGCCGACGGGGGCGTCGATCGGATATACGCAGTCCGCACCGGCGCCCACGTACAACGCGGCCCGCTCGATCGCCCGCTCCGGATCCGCGACCCCTCGTACGAAAGTGTCCACGCGGGCGTTGAGAAAGAGCCGCTCGCCCGCGACGGCCCGCACCTCGGCAAGCCAGTCAGCGTGCCGGGCGGGATCCTTGAGGACACCCTGGTGGGAATCCTCGAGGTTGCAGCCGACCGCACCCGTCTCCAGCAGCCGCTCCACCAACTCCTTGGGCGCGAGCCCGTACCCGCCCTCCACGTCCGCGGAGACGGGCACTTCGACGGCCCGTACGATCCGGGCGACCGCAGCGAACATCTCGTCCGCCGGGGTCTCCCCGTCCTCGTACCCGAGCGAGGCGGCGACCCCGGCGCTGGGCGTCGAGAGCGCCGGGAACCCCGCCTCCGCGAAGACCCGCGCGCTGGCGGCGTCCCAGGGGCCGGGGAGGACCAACGGGTCGCCGGGGACACGGTTCTGGTGCAGCGCGCGAAAGGCTTCGACCTCGCTCACCACGGGTAGTCCCTGTCGTCCCCTTGATCCGTGAGCGCCGTCACTTGAACTGCCCCGCCGTGTAGTGGCCGGGAGTGAGGCGGCAGGTCACGCCGAGCCGGTTCCACGAGTTGATCACCGTGATCGAAGCGATCAGGTGGGTCAGCTCGGCCTCGTCGAAGTGCTTGGCGGCCGTGTCGTACACCTCGTCCGGGACGAACCCGTCCGTGAGGACCGTGACGGCCTCGGTGAGCGCCAGCGCCGCGAGCTCCTTCTCCGTGTAGAAGTGCCGCGATTCCTCCCACGCGCCGAGCTGGACGATCCGCTCGACGCTCTCACCCGCCGCGAGCGCGTCCTTCGTGTGCATGTCGAGGCAGAAGGCGCAGTGGTTGAGCTGTGACGCGCGGAGCTTCACCAGTTCGAGGAGCACCGGATCGACGCCCTGCCGGGCCGCCGCGTCGAGCTGGACCATGGCCTTGTAGACCTCAGGGGCGAGCTTGGTCCACTGGAGGCGGGGGGCCTGCTCGGGGGCGTACGGCGTGTCGTTTTCGGTGGTGGCGTTCGTCGTCTTCGTCGTCATGGCTTCGACCCTACGGTCGGAGTAGCCCAGGGGTATGGTCCATTTCCATGGCGGAATACTGGGCCACTTTGGGTGTGGACCTGCATGTCGACGTGACGGATACCGGCTCCGGCCTGCGCAAAGGCCTCACGGACGCATTGCGGGAGGCGGTGCGTGGCGGGCGGCTCGCGCCGGGGACCCGGCTGCCGTCGTCGCGGTCGCTCGCCGCCGATCTGGGCATCGCGCGCAACACCGTCGCCGACGCGTACGCCGACCTCGTCGCCGAGGGCTGGCTCACCGCGCGCCAGGGCTCGGGCACGAGGGTGGCGGAACGGGCGGTGGTGGCACCGGCCTCGGCGTCCCCCAGTCCGCGCTCGGCCCAGGGCCCCGCGTACGACCTCGTGCCGGGCACCCCCGACCTCGCCTCCTTCCCGCGCGCCGAGTGGCTCAAGGCGTCCCGCCGAGCCCTCGCGGCAGCACCGCACGACGCTCTCGGGTACGGCGATCCGCGGGGCCGCGTCGAACTCCGCACCGCCCTCGCGGCCTACCTCGCCCGGGCGCGCGGCGTACGCGCCGACCCCGAACGCATCGTCATCTGCTCGGGGTTCGCGCATGGGCTCATGCTGCTCGGGGCGGTGCTGGAGGAGCGCGGGGTGGGGGCGCTGGCGGTGGAGTCGTACGGGCTCGATGCGCACTGGGGACTGGTGGAACGGGCGGGGCTGCGGACGGTGGCGTTGCCGTTCGACGAACTGGGGACGCGTACGGACGAGTTGACCGAGGACGGCGGGAGAGGGAGCGGGGCGACGGGCGAAGGCAGGAATGGTGCTGGAGGTGGTGACAGCGCTGGAGGTGGCGACGGCGCTGGAGGCGGCGATGGCGCTGAAGGTGGTGATGATGGGGGTTCAAGCGGCGCACGGGCGGTGCTGCTGACGCCCGCCCACCAGTTCCCCATGGGCGTACCCCTGCACCCCGATCGCCGCGCCGCCGTCGTCGACTGGGCGCGGCGGACGGGCGGACTGATCCTGGAGGACGACTACGACGGGGAGTTCCGATACGACCGGCAGCCTGTGGGCGCACTCCAAGGCCTCGACCCGGATCGCGTGGTGTACCTGGGCACCACCAGCAAGTCCCTGGCCCCCGGCTTGCGACTCGGCTGGCTGGTCCTTCCACCGGACCTGGCCTCGGCGGTCACGGCGGCCAAGGGACGGGTTGACTGGTCGTGCGGAGTTCTGGACCAGCTGACGCTGGCGGAGCTCATCACCTCGGGTGCGTACGACCGCCACGTCCGCGCCGTGCGCCTACGGTACCGACGCCGCCGCGACCAACTCGTCTCGGCCCTGGCCTCCCGCGCGCCCTTGGTCACGGCCACCGGCATCGCGGCCGGCCTGCACGCCGTACTCCAACTCCCGCCGGGCACCGAGCAGTCGGTCGTGAGAGGGGCGGCATGGCAGGGCCTGGCGGTCCACGGCCTGACCCGCTACCGCCACCCGACGTCCCTCGCGCCCCCCTTGGACGCGCTGGTCGTGGGCTACGGGACCCCCTCGGACAGCGCCTGGCCGGGAACACTGGACGCGCTGTGCAGGGTGTTGCCCCAACTTGGTCAACAACTTGGTCAACCCCAAGAAGCCCCATGAAATGAAGCCCCCATGAAGCCTCATGAAGTCCAGGGAGCAACCTGCTCCGGGACTTCCGCCGACACCTCCCGAATCGTGTCAGCGCCAACGCCCACGCCAACGCCCACGCCCCCACCACCGCGACGTCGAAGCCGAGAACGGCTGGCCAGGCCAGGCCCTCGCGCTTACGGCCGCCGACCAGGCCGGGCCAGCCCCTCGCCCTTACGGCCGCCAGCCGGCCCGGCCTTCGCGCATACGGCCGCCCAGCCTGATCCTCTAGTTCCTTCATGAGCCCAGCGCGCCCAGCACACCCCGCAGTTGAGCCAGCCCCCAGTCCAGGTCCTCCTTACTGATCACCAGCGGCGGCGCGATCCGGACCGTGGAGCCGTGGGTGTCCTTCACCAGCACACCCCGGTCCATCAGCTTCTCGGAGATCTCCCGGCCCGTCCCGTACACCGGATCGATGTCGACTCCCGCCCACAGCCCCCGCCCGCGTACCTCGGTCACCCGCCCCGTGTCCGCCAGCAATCCCAGCTCGCGGTGCAGATGCTCCCCCAACTCGGCGGCCCGCCGCTGGTACTCGCCCGACCGCAGCATCGCGATCACCTCCAGCGCCACCGCACAGGCCAGCGGATTCCCGCCGAACGTCGACCCGTGCTCACCCGGCCGGAACACCCCGAGGACCTCGGCCGAGGACACCACCGCCGACACCGGGACGACTCCGCCGCCGAGCGCCTTCCCCAGGACGTACACATCCGGCACGACCCCCTCGTGCTCACACGCGAAGGTCCGCCCCGTCCGCCCGAGGCCCGACTGGATCTCGTCCGCCACGAACAGCACGTTCCGTTCGCGCGTCAACTCCCGCACGCCCGCGAGATATCCGGCCGGCGGCACCAACACCCCCGCCTCGCCCTGAATCGGCTCCAGCAGCACGGCGACCGTGTTCTCCGTGACCGCCTCGCGCATCGCCGTCAGGTCTCCGTACGGCACGATCTCGAAACCCGGCGTGTACGGCCCGAAGTCAGCCCGCGCCTCGGGATCCGTGGAGAAGCTGATGATCGTCGTCGTACGCCCATGGAAGTTGTTGCCCGCCACGACGACCTTCGCCATCCCGTCGGGCACGCCCTTGACCCGGTACCCCCACTTCCGAGCGGTCTTCACGGCCGACTCGACCGCCTCCGCACCCGTGTTCATCGGCAGCACCATCTCCATGCCGCACAGCTCGGCCAGCCGCGCACAGAACTCCGCGAACCGGTCGTGATGAAACGCCCGCGACGTCAGCGTCACCCGCTCCAGCTGCGCCTTGGCCGCCTCGATCAGCCGCCTGTTGCCATGCCCGAAATTCAGCGCCGAGTATCCGGCCAGCAGGTCGAGATAGCGCCGCCCCTCGACATCCGTCATCCAGGCCCCGTCCGCCGTGGCCACGACCACCGGCAGCGGATGGTAGGTGTGCGCGCTGTGCGCTTCGGCCGAGGCGATGAGGTCTTCCGTAGCGGTCACGGCATCTCCGTTCATACGGGTCCCACAGGGCGCCGGGCGGGCTTGTGGCCCATTTCCCATCCTCGCTCGCATGGTGGACGGGACGGTATCGATCCGCGGCTAGCGCCGCGTGGCCGGTGATCCGGCACGCCCGGTACGCTGATCCACGGGCCGTGACTGGCGCGCTGGGATGGGACCGACCATCGGGGAGCGGCCCACGCTGTGCTTTCCCGGGGGACACCCCCCGGACCCCCGGCCGGACAGACAGGTCGGCCGAGGGGCCCGGAGTGTCCCGTGCGAGGAGCTGCGGCGACCGAGTGCCGTGCGCCTGGGCCGAACCGTGAACGCCGTACGCCACGTCCGGAGGCCGTCATGCCAGAGCCCCTCTCCACCGAATCCACCGCCTTCCGCAGTGCCCTCGAAGTGATCCGCGCCGTCGAGCCCCGCGTCGCCGACGCCATCGGGCAGGAAGTCGCCGACCAGCGCGACATGCTCAAGCTGATCGCCTCGGAGAACTACGCCTCCCCGGCCACCCTGCTGGCCATGGGCAACTGGTTCAGCGACAAGTACGCCGAAGGCACCGTCGGCCGCCGCTTCTACGCCGGCTGCCGCAACGTCGACACCGTCGAGGCCCTCGCCGCCGAGCACGCCCGCGAGCTCTTCGGCGCCGAGCACGCCTACGCCCAGCCGCACTCCGGCATCGACGCCAACCTCGTCGCCTTCTGGGCCGTCCTCGCCGCCCGTGTCGAGGCCCCCGCCCTTCAGCAGGCCGGCGTCCGCAACGTCAACGACCTCTCCGAGGCCGGCTGGGCCGAACTGCGCCAGGCCTTCGGCAACCAGCGCATGCTCGGCATGTCCCTGGACGCCGGCGGCCACCTCACCCACGGCTTCCGCCCGA
The DNA here is from genome assembly GCF_052245575.1 of Streptomyces sp. 2A115. Classification (NCBI taxonomy): domain Bacteria; kingdom Bacillati; phylum Actinomycetota; class Actinomycetes; order Kitasatosporales; family Streptomycetaceae; genus Streptomyces; species Streptomyces sp. 2A115. Next base: position 124,828 of record NZ_JBQQCG010000010.1, read on the forward strand.
ACATCTCCGGCAAGATGTTCGACCAGCGCTCCTACGGCACCGACCCCGCCACCGGCCTCATCGACTACGAGGCCCTGCGCACCTCCGCCCGTGAGTTCAAGCCCCTGATCATCGTCGCCGGCTACTCCGCCTACCCCCGTCTCGTGAACTTCCGGATCATGCGCGAGATCGCCGACGAAGTCGGCGCCACGCTCATGGTCGACATGGCGCACTTCGCGGGCCTGGTCGCCGGCAAGGTCCTCACCGGCGACTTCGACCCGGTACCGCACGCCCAGATCGTCACCACGACCACCCACAAGTCGCTGCGCGGCCCGCGCGGCGGCATGGTCCTGTGCGACGAGTCGCTCGCCGAACAGGTCGACCGCGGCTGCCCGATGGTCCTCGGCGGCCCCCTTCCACACGTCATGGCCGCCAAGGCCGTCGCACTCGCCGAGGCCCGCCGCCCCGAGTTCCGCGACTACGCCCAGGCCGTCGTCGACAACTCCCGCGCCCTCGCCGAGGGCCTGATGCGACGTGGCGCCACGCTCGTCACCGGCGGCACCGACAACCACATCAACCTCATCGACGTCGCCTCCTCCTACGGCCTCACCGGCCGCCAGGCAGAGACCGCCCTGCTCGACTCGGGCATCGTCACCAACCGCAACGCCATCCCCGCCGACCCGAACGGCGCCTGGTACACCTCCGGCATCCGCATCGGCACGCCCGCACTCACCACGCGTGGCCTCGGCGCCACCGAGATGGAGGAGATCGCCGGCCTGATCGACCGGGTCCTGACCACCACCGAACAGGGCACCACCAAGAAGGGCGCCCCCTCCAAGGCCCAGCACGTCCTGGACCCGAAGATCGCGGACGAGATCTCCCACCGGGCCACCGACCTCCTGACCGGCTTCCCGCTGTACCCGGAGATCGACCTCGGCTGAGGCCCCGAACCGATCTCGGCTCTGGCTGTGGCCCGGGCTCGGGCTCGGGCTCGATCAGCATCCGGCCCGGCCCAGCCGGGCCGGATGCTCAGGCCTCACAGGTCGGTCAACTCCTGTCCTGACTCTCGCGGCGGCCCCGGCTCACGCCGGGCCGTCGCGCGCCGCACCAACAGGGTGCCTGCCGGTCGGCATGCCACGGGTCGACCTCGCCGTCTCGCCACGGGTCGACCCTGCCGGTCCGCCCCGCACGCTACGAGCCGACCCTGCCGGCCTGGCCGTCACGCCACCAGCCGACCCAATCCCCTGATCCCCAGACCACGTACCGCCCAAGCTCTTCGGCCGCGCACTTTCATTAGTCCCCCTCACAAGCTCCGCCCCTCGTAAAGCCCCCCACGCGTCCCCTCAGCGGACCCCCAGAGAGGTCCGGAGGTCCCTCAGAGGTCCCGCAGCTCCTGCCGAGGCCCCTTCTCCCGCTCCCTCCACCGGCCCAGTGACAGCACCCCCAGCACTCCCGACACCCCCAGCACTCCCGGCACCCCCCGCAACCGAACGACGAACGGCCGCACTACCAGCGCCAGCACAGCCCCGGTTGCCAGCCCCGGTATCGCCCACCACCAGTCGGTGCCGTCGTCCGCCGTCGCAGTGGCCGTCGCGCGGGGCGGCTCGGCGGGCGCCGCGGGTGCTGCCGAGGCGGCGTCCCCCGTCTGCTCCCACGGCGCCGGATAGATAGCCCCGGCGCCGTCGCCGGACGGCTCGCCGAGCACGTCGAGCTTCTTGAACAGGGCGCGCACCTCGGACGGTTGCTCGGCCTTGTGCCAGTAGCCGTTCATGGACTCCGGCACCTGGGTCGCCGTGTGTATCCAGACATCCTTGCCGCGCGGTGAGTCCAGATAGACGCGGTCTACCCGCCAGGGCGACACGTCGTGGAGCATCCACGTGACATTGATCTGACGACCGCTGCCCACGGCCAGGCCCGGCGGCTCCTCGCCCGTGCCGCCGCCCGGCGGGCCGAGCAGGCGCTCCAATTCCCCGTACTCCTTCTCCGAGTAGTACAGCCCCGCGCCCTGGGCGCTCTCCGGCGAGACCACCAGCACACTCGTCGGGCCGCCGGCCGTCGCGCTGGGTGCGCCCAGCAGCACCAAGCCGAGCGCCACCACCAATACCGAGATCCCCAATCCCGGGATTCCCGCCGCCAGTTCACGAACCCTGCGCATCCGACACCCCCAACCGGTCCCGGTGCGGTCCACCCGCACCTGCGTGTCACTTCTGGTACACCGCCCGACCCGTCGGGGTTCCCACTCGGCACGGACCAAAATTTCCGCCGGCTCTGTCGGCTCGGTCAGCCCAGCGACTTCGCGATCTCCACCGCCCGCGTCCGGGATGCCACGCCCTCCAGCCGGAGAGTCGTGTCGTCCCCTTGCATCCAAAGCAGCGTGGGCCCCGCGGTCCGCTCGGAGCGGGTGAAGTCGTCGCCGTCCTCGTCCACCAGCCAGAGGCTCAGGAAATGGGGCTCGGGGAACCACAGGGCCGTGTCCGCGAAGCCCGTGCCCTCGCGCAGCGGCACGTACTCCGGCTGTCCCCCCACGGTCTTGATGAAGCCGGGGTCCAGCCGCGCCGGGAACTCGTCCAGCCGGATCGTGTGCCTCTCCTCGCGCCAGCACAGGCTCATCAGGAACCGCCCCTTCGGCTCGCGGGTCACCGTCACCGCGTCCGGAGTCCCGAGGGCAGGGGGCGAGAGAGGCGCGAACCCCGCCCGTCGCTCGGCCTCGGCGAGTGTCAGGGAAGGGCCGCCGCACCCGGGCACCTCGGCTCCCGACGAGGGCGTCGCCGACGGGTCGTACCGCACCTCGACACCCCCGAAGCCGAACCAGTCGACGACCGCGGCGCGCACCGGAGGGGTGAGCACGAGGACCGTCAGCAGGCCGCACAGCCCCGCGGTCAGCGCGCGCCGGCGTGCCCGCGCCCAGCGGCGCACCCACCTCAGCCGCTCGCCGAGCCCCGGCGGCTCGGCCACCGGAACCGGCACCCGCTCGGCGAGTATCTGCTCCAGCACCCGCTCGACCATCGACTCGGTTCCACGCGCACTCGGCGGATCCAACGACCGCCCGAGCTCCCGCAACTCCTCGGGCAACCGCGAGACGCCCTCATGCCCAGCCTCATGCCCATGCCGACTCCGGTCACCGGAGGACTCCGGGCCCCCGTCCCCGTACGAATCATTCATGCTCATCACCTCCTCTCCCGTTCCCTCTCCCTCTCCGAGTGCGAGTCTCCTGATGCTCCGGGCGCTCCTGCGGCTCGAAATCCGGCAGTAGTCGGCCGAGCTTGCGCAGTGCTCGGTTGAGCCGTGACTTAACCGTCCCGCGTGGCCAGCCCAGGGCCTGGGCCGTCTCCGGCTCGTCCATCTCCAGCAGGTAGCGGTAGGTGACGACCAGGCGGTGCTCCTCGCTCAGTCTTTCCAAGGCGGACAGCAGGGCCGTCCTGCGCTCGACCTCCAGCGCCGCGACCGCGGGGTCCGCCGAGTCCGGTATCAGCGGCTCTGCCTCAACGAGTGCGGCCTCCCGGCCGGCCAGCGTCCGCTGCCGCACCGCCGTCCGCACTGTGTTCCTCGTCTCATTGGCGACGATCGACAGCAGCCACGGCTTGAACGCCGCGCCGTCCCGAAAGCGCCCCAAGGAGCAGTACGCCTTGAAGAAGGCCTGCTGCACCACGTCCTCCGCGTCCGCACCCGCCCCCAGTGCCACGGCCGCCCTGAGTGCGAGGCCCGTATGGGCACGCACCAGCTCCGCATACGCCTCCGGCTCTCCGGCGCGTACGCGTGCGATCACCGCGGCCTCATCGACGATGCGGCCCCCCTCCCGCGTTCTCACACTCTTGTTACACCGCCGGAGGCCAATCGGTTCCCACCTGTTCCAGACCTCCCGGCCGCACCTGAGAGAATGAGGGTTATGGCTTCAGACCGTCCCCGCGTGCTCTCCGGGATCCAGCCCACCGCAGGCTCGTTCCACCTCGGCAACTACCTCGGCGCCGTCCGTCAGTGGGTTGCTCTGCAGGAGTCTCACGACGCGTTCTACATGGTCGTCGACCTGCACGCGATCACCCTGCCGCAGGACCCCGCGGACCTGCGCGCCAACACCCGGCTCGCCGCCGCCCAGCTGCTGGCCGCCGGCCTCGACCCGGAGCGCTGCACGCTCTTCGTCCAGAGCCATGTTCCCGAGCACGCGCAGCTCGCCTGGATCATGAACTGCCTCACCGGCTTCGGTGAGGCGTCCCGGATGACCCAGTTCAAGGACAAGTCCGCCAGGCAGGGCGCCGACCGCGCCTCCGTCGGTCTGTTCACGTACCCGATTCTGCAGGTCGCGGACATCCTGCTGTACAAGGCCAACGAGGTCCCCGTGGGTGAGGACCAGCGCCAGCACATCGAGCTCACGCGTGACCTCGCCGAGCGTTTCAACGGCCGCTTCGGGGCGACGTTCACCGTTCCGAAGCCGTACATCCTCAAGGAGACGGCGAAGATCTTCGATCTTCAGGATCCGTCGATCAAGATGAGCAAGTCGGCGTCGACTCCGAAGGGCCTCATCAACCTCCTCGACGACCCGAAGGCCACCGCCAAGAAGGTCAAGAGCGCGGTCACCGACACCGACACCGTGATCAGGTACGACGCCGAGAACAAGCCGGGCGTCAGCAACCTGCTGAGCATCTACTCCACCCTCACCGGAACCGGTATCGCGGAACTGGAGCAGACGTACGTCGGCAAGGGCTACGGTGCGCTCAAGACGGACCTCGCCGAGGTCATGGTCGACTTCGTGACGCCGTTCCGGGAGCGCACCCAGCAGTATCTGGACGACCCGGAGACGCTCGACTCGATCCTGGCCAAGGGCGCGGAGAAGGCTCGTGCCGTCGCCGCTGAGACGCTCTCCCAGGCGTACGACAAGGTGGGCTTCCTGCCGGCCAAGCACTGACTGCAGGTACGCCGACCAGTACGAGGTGCCGGTACGAGATGCCAGTACCAGGACGCCAGTACGAGACCAGGACAACACCGGTGCGACAGCCGGATTCGGGCCGAACCGCCGTACAGTCAATAGCCGAAGCCGAAGCCGAAGCCGAAGCCGAAGCCGAAGCCGAAGCCGAAGCCGAAGCCGAAGCCGAAGCCGAAGCCGAAGCCGAAGCCGAAGCCGAAGCCGAAACGCCTGCCCGCTCAGAACACCACACCACACCATCACGACAACGACAGGAGACGACGTGGGGACCGTAACGATCGGCGTGTCGATCGCGGTCCCGGAGCCACACGGCAGCCTGCTCCAGGAGCGGCGCGCGGGCTTCGGCGACCCCGCGGCTTCCGGCATCCCCACCCACGTCACGCTGCTTCCGCCGACCGAGGTCGACCAGTCGGCGCTGCCCGCGATCGAGGCGCATCTCGTCGAGGTCGCCGCCGCCGGGCGTCCCTTCCCGATGAGGCTGTTCGGCACGGGAACCTTCCGTCCGCTGTCGCCTGTTGTGTATGTGCAGGTCGTCGAGGGGGCCGAGGCCTGCACGTGGCTGCAGAAGCAGGTCCGGGACGCGTCCGGGCCCGTCGCGCGCGAACTGCAGTTCCCGTACCACCCGCATGTGACGGTGGCGCACGGCATCGACGACGCGGCCATGGACCGCGCCTTCGAGGCACTCGCCGACTACGAGGCCGAGTGGCCGTGCACCGGTTTCGCGCTGTACGAGCAGGGGGCCGACGGGGTGTGGCGCAGGCTGCGCGACTTCGTCTTCGGCGCCTCGGTCGTGCCGCCGCAGGCGGGCCATGTGGAGCGGGGCTCGCTCCCGGCCCGGTGACGGTGCCGGTGACGGGCCACTGCGCCCGCTGAACGACCACTGGGGGGACCATGCGCAGGATCGCGGCGGCACTCGCCGTGCTCGGCCTCACCCTGACCGGATGCGGTGCACAGGGCGGAGACGGCGGTACGCGGGGCGGAGCAGACGGGCGCGGGTCGACAAGCGACCCCGGCTCCGGGCCGAGCTGGGCGTACGAGGAGATCTTCGATGACGGCGGCCGCCTGTCGGACGTGGTCGCGACCGCCGTCGACGACATCTGGGTGGCGGGCAGCGTCATGGTGAGTGCGGACGCCTCGGCCAGGGACGGCTACCTGCTCCACTACGACGGCACGCGCTGGCAGCGGCAGCCGATGCCCGGCGCGCTCGGCAGCAGCGTCCACGAGGCCCGCTTCGACTCTCTGGGTCCCGGCGAGTTCCTGCTGACCGGCTCTCTCCAGAACCGGCTCGCACCGCGGATGGCCCACTGGGACGGCACGGGCTGGACCGCGCTGCCGGAGGTACCTATCGGTGGCCGGGTCGCCGCCGTGAAGGGCTTCAGCGCCGACGACATCTGGGTCCTGGACGGCGAGTCAAAGGCTCACCACTGGGACGGCACCAGGTGGACCACATCCGTCCTGCCCGCCACCGTCACCGTCACCGCACTCGACGGCGTCGCGCCCGACGACCTGTGGGCGGTGGGTTACCGCAGCACGGGTGTGGATGAGGGAAACGGCCCGGAGACGGAGTACACCCAGCCCGCGGCCGTGCACTGGGACGGCCGCTCCTGGAAGCTGACCGAGACCCCCGCCTACCGCTTCCCCGAGCCCGTTCCTGCCGAGCCGGGCGCCTCGATCGCCCAGGTCCTCGCCCGGGCCACCGACGACGTCCGCGCGTACGGCACGCACAGCTTCAACCACGGTGAGGGCGTGGGCGAAGAACCCCAGGACGAGGCCGTACGACTCCGCTGGGACGGCTCCCGCTGGAGCAAGCAGCCCGACGCGGAGGGGCAGTGCGCCGGGCGCGTTCCCGTCGCACGTGACGGCACCCGGGGATTCTTCCTGGACGGCAATCGGTACGTCACCGACGACGGCGCCTGCACGAAGATCAAGCGCCCCCGGCTGCCCAACAAGGGCGGGGTCAGGCCCACTTCCCGGCAGTCGCTCTGGCTGAACGCGATCGAGGCGGTCCCGGGCACCGACAAGGTCCTCGGCGTGGGCCACGTCCAGGTCAACCAGAGCGGCGACCCCATGGGCAAGTCCGTGATCGTCAGCCTGAAACGCTAGGCCCTACACCGGCAACCGCCGGAACACCGCCCGCGGCACATGCCGCAGCGCCGACATGACCACCCGCAGTGACCCCGGCACCCACACCGTCTCCGAGCGCCGTCGCAGCCCCGTCTCGATGGCCGTGGCCACCGCCTCCGGAGTCGTCGCCAGCGGCGCCTCAGGAAGCCCTGCCGTCATCTTCGAGCGGACGAAGCCGGGGCGTACGACCATCACGTGGACGCCCGTGCCGTGCAGCGCGTCGCCCAGGCCCTGGGCGAAGGCGTCGAGGCCCGCCTTGCTGGACCCGTAGATGAAGTTGGCGCGGCGGGCGCGCTCGCCGGCCGCCGAGGAGAGCACCACCAGGGAGCCGTGCCCCTGCTCCTGGAGCGCTCGCGCGCACACCAGACCCGACGACACCGCGCCCGTGTAGTTGGTCTGCGCCACACGTACCGCCGAGACGGGCTCGTTCTCGTCGCGCGACTGGTCGCCGAGCACGCCGAAGGCGAGCAGCACCATGTCGATGTCTCCGGCGGGCCCCTCCGAGGCGAAGACCTTGCCCAGCGCGGTCTCGTGGGAGTCGGAGTCGAGCGCGTCGAAGGCGACGGTGCGGACGTCGGCGCCGAGTTCGCGCAGCCCGGAGGCGGCCGTCTCCAGGGCGGGCGAGGGGCGGCCCGCGAGCCACACCGTGCGGGTGCGGCGGGCGATGAGGCGCCGCGCGGTGGCGAGCGCGATCTCGGACGTGCCGCCGAGGACGAGCAGGGACTGGGGGGCGCCGAAGGCGTCCTTCATGACAACTCCTGGGTTCCTGGAGCCATATCGGCTCCTAGAGATCGCTGGAGATCGCTGGAGATCGGCTCCTGGCGATCGGCTCTCAGAGGCCGAGACGGCGGGCGAGGTCCGAGGTGAAGACGGAGTGCGGGTCCAACTCCTCCCGCAGTTCGCGGAACTCACCGAGCCGCGGATACATCGCGGCGAGCAGTTCGGGCCGCAGCCGGGAGTCCTTGGCGAGATAGACACGCCCGTCGGCCGCCGCCACCTCCTCGTCCAGCTCGTCGAGGAGGCCGCCGAGTCCCGGCAGGTTCGCGGGGATGTCCAGGGCGAGCGTCCAGCCGGGCATCGGGAAGGACAGCCAGCCCGGGTCGCCGTCCCCGAACCGTTTCAGGACGGCGAGGAAGGAGGGGCAGCGGCGCTGCGAGATCCGGTGCACGATCCGGCGCAGGGCGTCCTCCTGGCCGTACCCGACGACGAACTGGTACTGCACGAAACCGCCGCGCCCGTAGAGGCGGTTCCAGTGCGGCACCCCGTCGAGCGGGTGGAAGAAGGCGGAGATCTTCTGCAGTTCACCGGCACGCGCGCGTGGCGCCTTCCGGTACCAGAGCTCATTGAAGAGGCCGACCGTCGTGCGGCCGAGCAGGCCCTCGGGTACGAAGGCGGGGGCGGCGGGAAGGCGGCCGGGACGGAACTCGAGTGGGGCTCTACGCGCGCGCGTGCCCATCGGCAGCGCCTCCAGGGAAGCGTGGTCGCCCCGGGTCAGCACCGAGCGCCCCATCGACGCACCGCGGGCCAGCAGATCGATCCAGGCGACCGAGTAGCGGTAGCGGTGGTCGGTGGCCGTGAGCCGGGCCATCAAGTCGTCGAGGTCCGTGGCGCGTTCCGTGTCGACCGACATCAACGACGTCTCCACGGGCTGCAGTTGGACGGTGGCCGTGAGGATCACACCGGTCAGGCCCATGCCGCCGGCCGTGGCGTCGAAGAGGGGCGTGCCGCGGCTCACCGTACGGATCCCGCCGTCCGCGGTCAGCAGCTCGAAGGAGAGCACATGGCGGGCGAACGAGCCCGACACATGGTGGTTCTTGCCGTGGATGTCCGCGCCGATCGCCCCGCCGACGGTCACATAGCGGGTCCCGGGCGTCACCGGCACGAACCAGCCCAGCGGCAGCAGCACCTCCATGAGGCGGTGCAGCGAGACACCGGCGTCGCACAACACGGTCCCTCCGTCCGCGTCGATCGCGTGGACGCGGTCCAGGCCCGTCATGTCGAACACGGCGCCGCCCGCGTTCTGCGCCGCGTCCCCGTAAGCCCGCCCCAGGCCCCGCGCGATGCCCCCGCGGGCCCCGCACCCCCGGACGGCCGCCGCGGCCTCCTCGTACGTCCGTGGGCGGACGAGACGGGCGGCGGTGGGGGCGGTACGGCCCCACCCCGTGACGGCCACGGGGTGGGTGCCGGAAACGGCGGTGGACGTGGAGTCGGCAGACATACCGGCGACCGTATCGCCCTTATACGGGTGTTCAGTTATGAAACGTCGGAGCTCTCCCCGAAATGGGTGATTAATGGGATGTCGCTCAATATTGCCGGAGTTCTGGACCGGTCGCCGTGAACAGTGAGTCCACATGGATGACCTCGACGACATGGACCGCCGGCTCCTGTCGGCCCTCCACGACTGCGGTAGGGACCCACGCGTCGCGGCCGCCGCGCGTGCCCTGTCCTGGGCGGGAGAGCACGGAGCGCTGTGGCTCGCCGCCGGTCTCGCGGGCGCCGCGGTCGACCGGGAGCGGCGCCGCGCCTGGCTGCGCGGTACGGCCCTGACCGCGGGCGCGCACCTAGCCAGCATGGGCACGAAACGGCTCGTACGCCGCCCGCGCCCCGGGCACGTCGAGCCGCTGGTCCGCACCGCGGGCCGGCACTCCTTCCCGAGCTCGCACGCCACGTCCGCGGCGGCGGCCGCCGTCGCCTACGGAGCTCTGGGCGCGCGCGTGGTGCCCCCGGTCGCCGCCGCGATGTGCGTCTCGCGGCTGGTCGTCGGCGTCCACTACCCCTCGGACGTGGCGGCGGGCGCGGCCCTCGGCGCGGTGACGGCCAGGCTCGGGGCCCGTTGGATGACGGGAGGCCGCGACCATGGCTGAAACGACCCTCCTGGAGAGAACGCCAACGAAACAGCCCGCCCCGGAGAAAAACGGCCTCCTAAGAGGGCTGATCAGAACAGCCCGTCCAAAACAGTGGGTCAAAAACGTCCTCGTGGTCGCCGCTCCGGCAGCGGCGGGCGAGCTCTTCTCACGCCACGCGCTCACCCAAGTCGCGTACGTCTTCCTGCTGTTCACGGCCTGCGCCGCCGCCGTGTACCTGGTCAACGACGCCCGGGACGTCGACGCCGACCGCGCACACCCGGTCAAGCGCCACCGCCCGGTCGCCGCAGGACAGGTGCCCGTCCCGGTCGCCTACTCCGTAGGGATCGTCCTCGCCGTCGTCGCCCCGACCGCGGCCCTGTTCCTGTGCTCCCCGCTCACCTCCGCCCTGCTGACCGCCTACCTGGGCATGCAGTTCGCGTACTGCGTCAGCCTCAAGCACGTCCTCGTCATCGACCTCGCCGTGGTGACCACCGGGTTCCTGCTGCGGGCGATGATCGGCGGGCTCGCGCTCGGCATTCCGCTGTCGCGCTGGTTCCTGATCACGACCGGCTTCGGCGCGCTGTTCATGGTCTCCGCCAAGCGCTACTCCGAAGCCGTGCGGATGGCCGGGAAAGAGGGCGCCACGCGCGCGTTGCTCACCGAGTACACCACCGGCTATCTGCGCTTCGTCTGGCAGCTCGCCGCGTCGGGCGCCGTCCTGGGCTACTGCCTGTGGGCCCTTGAGGAGGGCGGCGTACCGCACACCGGCGTGCTGCCCTGGCGGCAGCTGTCGATGGTCGCCTTCATCCTCGCGGTCCTGCGGTACGCGGTCTTCGCCGACCGCGGCACGGCCGGCGAACCCGAGGACGTGGTCCTCCGCGACCGCGCGCTCGCCCTGATCGGCCTGGCATGGGTCGCGATGTACGGCCTGGCGGTGGCCAACTGGTGAGCCGGACACAGCGGTTGAGCGCGCTGTGGCCATGGAAACGGAGTCCGGGCGCGCGACGGCCGCGGGTTCTGGAGCTGCTGGGCTTCGCCGGCGTCGGGCTCCTCGCGTACGCCGCCGATCTCGCCCTCTTCGTCTGGCTGCGCGGCCGCGCGGGCCTGGACCCGCTGACCGCCAAGACCCTGTCGTTCGTGGCGGGCTGCTCGGTCGCGTACGCGGGCAACGCGCTCGGCACGTACCGGCACACGACGAGAGGCCCGCGCCAGTACGCGATCTTCTTCGCCGTGAACATCGCCGGCGCCCTCGTCCAGCTCCTGTGCCTCCTCGTCAGCCACTACGGCCTCGGGTTCACCTCCCCGCGCGCGGACGCCGTGTCGGGCGCCGGAATCGGCATGGCGCTCGCCACTGTCCTGCGCTTTTGGGGTACCCGGACATTTGTCTTCCGAGGGGAGGGCAGAGTCGGATCATGGACTGGCTGAAAAAGCTCCCCGGCGTGGGCCCGTTGGTCACCCGCCTGATGGCCACGCACGCGTGGCGGTCGTACGAGCGTCTGGACCGGGTGAAGTGGACGCGGCTCGCCGCTGCGATGACCTTCATCAGCTTCATCGCGCTCTTCCCGCTGCTCACCGTCGCCGCCGCGGTCGCCGCCGCGACGCTCGACGAGGCCGGGCAGCGGAAGCTCGAGGACAAGATCGCCGAACAGGTGCCGGGCATCTCCGACCAGCTCGACATCGGCGGTCTCGTCGACAACGCCGGCACGGTCGGCCTCATCGCGGGCGCGGTGCTGCTGTTCACCGGCATCGGCTGGGTCGGTTCCATGCGCGAATGCCTGCGCGCCGTCTGGGAGCTGCCGGACGACGAGGAGAACCCCTTCCTGCGCAAGGCCAAGGACGGCGGCGTACTCGTCGGGCTCGGCGGCGCCGTGCTCGTCACGATCGCCGCCTCCACCGTCGCGGCGACCATGGTGGGCTGGACGGCCCGGCAGCTGGGGATCGACGAGGGCGGCTGGGGCGGGGTGCTGCTGCGGACCGCCGCGTTCGCCGTGGCCGTACTCGCCGACTTCCTGCTGCTCCTGTACGTCCTGACGCTGCTCCCCGGCGTCCAGCCGCCGCGCCGCCGTCTGATCGTCGCCGCGGTGATCGGCGCCGCCGGGTTCGAGCTGCTGAAACTGCTGCTCAGCGGCTATATGCAGGGCGTCGCTTCGAGGAGCATGTACGGCGCCTTCGGGGTGCCCATCGCGCTGCTGCTGTGGATCAACTTCACCGCGAAGCTGCTGCTGTACTGCGCCGCCTGGACGGCGACGCAACATGAGGACGCTCCTGAGTCCGCCGCGTCTGACGAGTCGGATGAGTCCGCCGAGTCGGATGAGTCCACCGAGTCGGATGAGTCGGCCGGTTCCGATCAGTCCGCCCAGGTCAGCGGCGGCGGCGCATCAGGTCGGGCAGCGGCCACCGGCGGTTGATCAGGAAGGCGCCGACCGCGAGGAGCACGAGGAGGCCGCCGGTGATCGCCAGCGCGATTTCGACGCCGCTCGACCCCTCCGCCTGCGCCGACGCTGCGACGGGCTTGCCATCACCCGATCCTCCGGCCTCGCCGGAGGGCTCCCCGGAGGGCTTCGCACCCGCCTGCGCGTCCGTGTCCGCGCTCTTCGGCGGCACCAGTTCGCCCACGGGGTCGACCTTGCCGGACGCCTGGAAGCCCCAGTCGAGGAGCTTCGCGGTCTCCTTGTAGACCTCGTCCTGCTCGTCCTTCTCCGGGTTCATGACCGTGACGAGCAACACCTTGCCGTCGCGTTCGGCGACACCGGTGAAGGTCGAGCCGGCGTTCGTGGTGTTGCCGTTCTTCACACCCGCGATGCCTTGGTAGGAGTCGAGTCCGTAGTCGCCGGTGAGGAGCCGGTTGGTGTTCTGAATCTCGAAGGACTTACGGGTCGTCTTGCCCTTCTTGTTCTTCTTCGTCTCGCCCGGGAACTGTGCGCGGACCGTCGAGCAGTACTCCCGGAAGTCCTTCTTCTGCAGGCCGGAGCGGGCGATCAGGGTCAGGTCGTACGCCGACGAGACCTGCCCCCGCTCGTCGTAGCCGTCGGGACTGAGCACGTTCGTGTCGAGGGCCTGGAGCTCCTCGGCGTGCTTGTTCATGTCCTCGACGGTCCGGTCGACGCCGCCGTTCATCGAGGACAGCACGTGCACCGCGTCGTTGCCGGAGCGAAGGAAGACACCGAGCCACAGGTCGTGGACCGTGTACGTCTCGTCCTCCTTGACCCCCACCATGCTGGAACCCGAGCCGATGTTCGCCAGGTCGGACGACACGACCTTGTGCTTCATCGTCTTCGGGAACCTGGGCAGCAGGGTGTCGGCGAACAGCATCTTCAGGGTGCTCGCCGGGGGCAGCCGCCAGTGCGAGTTGTGCGCGGCCAGGACGTCACCCGACTCGGCGTCCGCGACGATCCAGGAGCGTGCGCTCAGGTCCTTCGGGAGGACCGGGGCGCCACTGCCCAGGTTCACCTGGGTCCCGGCCTGGCCGAGCCGGGCGCCGCCCACGGTCGACATGTTCGCCGGGGGAGTGACCGACGGAGTGGTCGTCGGTGAGGCCGACGAAGAGGACGAAGGGGACGAAGAGGCCGTCGGAGTGGCGGACGAAGACGTCGTCGGTGCCGCTGTCGGCTCCTCATCCGCGAAGGCGGGCGCCGTAGCGGTCGCGGTGAGAGACAAGGACAACAGGGTGGCGGAAGTGACCAGCAAGCATGACTTGGCGGTCTTTTTCGAGGCGGGCACGGTCGAGAACGTACATGGCGTTGGGCGGGAAGTCGCGCCGCTCTCCCGGCCGTCGCCGCTGTCGTGGCCGATGTGCTCCCCCTGGTCGGTCTCCCCACCCCGTGCGCCGGTCCCGTTCGACGGCGGCGATACTGAAGGCATGAAGCTCAGCCGTCCCGTCTCCTGGTTCCTGCTCGCCTTCGGAGTGTGGAGCTGGGTCATCTGGATCACTTTCGTCAAGAACCTCTGGAAGGACGGCAGCGGGCTCGCCTTCGACGACGCGGGCGATCCGACCGGGTACTTCTGGGTGCACCTGACGCTCGCCGTTGTCTCCTTCGCCCTTGGGACGGTTGTCGGGGGCATCGGGTTGCGCAGTGTTCGAGCCTTGCGTCATACGTCATAACGGGGGAGCCTCCGCGTGGTCATCGTCTTTCTGGTCCTGGCCCTGGCGGCCTTCGGAGGACTGCACTGGTACTTGTGGCGCCGTCTGGTGCGCGACACGACGGGCGGACCCGGACTCGTCCGGCGCCTGGGCACGGTCGCGGTCGTCGCCGGGCCGGTCGTCCTGGTCGGGGCGGTCACGACCGAGCGGACGGGGGCGCCGTTCTGGCTCCAGCAGGTGCTGGCCTGGCCGGGGTTCCTGTGGCTGGCGTTGACGATCTATCTCTTGGTGGCGCTGCTGGTGGGGGAGGTCGTAGGGCCGCTGCTGCGGCGGGTGCTGGAGCGGCGAGCGGCGCCCGAGGACGGCGAAGGGCTCGCGGCTGTGGCGGTTTCCGCGCCTGCTGAGGTGGTGGGGGCGGGGCCGCGGCAACAGGTCCGCCCTCGGTCCGGCGCGATCGAGTTGGATTCGGTGGAGACCGGCGAGGACGCGCCGACCGCTTTGGGCGGACAGGCCGCCGCGACCCCTTCGGACGGTTCCGGGGGTGCGGGGCGTGGTCCCTCCCGTCGACTCTTCGTCTCCCGTGTGGTGGGCGGAGCTGCCGCGGCCGCCGCCGTGGGGGCGGTCGGGTACGGGACGTACGGCGTCCTTCGTGGGCCGAAGGTGAAGCGGGTCACCGTGCCCCTGGCCAAGTTGCCGCGGGCCGCTCATGGCTATCGGATCGCGGTTGTCAGTGACATTCACCTCAGCCCTGTGCTGGGGCGCGGGTTCGCTCAGAAGGTCGTCGACACCATCAACTCGACTCAGCCCGACCTCATCGCGGTTGTGGGCGATCTCGTCGATGGCGACGTGAAGGATCTTGGTCCCGCGGCCGCGCCGCTCGCACAGCTCAGGGCGCGGCACGGATCCTTCTTCGTCACGGGGAACCACGAGTACATCTCCGGTGCCGAGCAGTGGGTCGAGCACGTACGGGAATTGGGACTGCGGCCGCTGGAGAACGCGCGTACGGAGTTGGGCGCCTTCGACCTCGCCGGGGTCAACGACGTGGCGGGTGAGGACGAAGGCCAGGGGCCCGACTTCGCGAAGGCGCTCGGGGACCGGGACCGGGCACGCGCGTGTGTGCTGCTCGCTCATCAGCCGGTGCAGATCCATGACGCCGTGGACCACGGAGTGGATCTTCAGCTTTCCGGTCACACCCATGGTGGGCAGTTGTGGCCCGGCAACTTCATAGCGGATCTCGCCAATCCGACCCTTTCCGGTCTTGAGCGTTACGGGGACACGCAGTTGTACGTCTCCCGGGGCGCGGGCGCGTGGGGGCCGCCCACCCGAGTGGGGGCGCCGTCCGACATCACCGTGGTGGAGCTGGCTTCGCAGCAGGCGTGAAGGACGGCTACAGCACCACCGAGACTGATGGGCTGATTCAGGACAGTCAGTAGTACGTGGACCGCCGTCGTACAGCATGTGACTTCCGTGGGATGCGGGAGGTCGTTGCGTGCGAAGTTCCGCTCGTTGCGCCGTGGCAGCGCGGGGAGTGCGTGCTCAGCGGCGGGGGCGTGGGACGCGGCCGGGGTCGGACGGACGGCCCGGCATCTTCCGGCTTTGGAGCCCGGCCGGATCTGACGCGTTCTCGCGGGGTTGACGTTGGCGATAGTGACGCGATGGGCTCACCGCACGCAGCACCATGTGTCCGAGGTGTGCGCGGGGTGAGGAGCAAACGTGTTGAGACGCAACTCCTTTCGGCTGCCTCGGCATCCGGCCTCGGTGGGGCTTGCCCGGCGCCGGGTACGCGACCATCTGTCGAACTGGGGGCACAGCGCGGGGGAACCGGCGTTCGAGGACGTGGTGCTGCTCGTCTCCGAGCTGGCCACCAATGTGGTGCGGCACGGGCCGCTTCTGGAGCGGGAGTTCGAGGTCGCGGTGACTGCTCTCGCGGATGGCTCCTGTCTTGTCGAGGTGTCTGATGAGAGTCCTGTGCAGCCGCGACTTCGGGTGATCAAGGACTATGACGAGGAGTCGGGGCGGGGATTACATCTCGTGGAGAGCCTCACGACGGCGTGGGGAGTGTGGAGCCGCGGGAGGTACGGGAAGACGGTTTGGGCGTTGGTGTCGGCGCCGTAGCGCTCCGCGTGGCGGCGGTGGGTGGGCGCGGTTTGTTGGTGATGTGCGGGTCGACGGGGGCTGGTCGCGCAGTTCCCCGCGCACGCCGTGCTCAGGCGCATGGCTTTGTCGGCAGGGTCACCGTTACCGCCAAGCCCTTGCCCGGTGCCGTTCGCACCGATACCTCGCCGCCGTGGGCTGTGACCACGCCCTGGACGATGGCCATTCCCAGGCCGCTGCCGACACCGCCGCTCGCGCGGAAGAAGCGGTCGAATATTCGGGCGGCGTCTTCCTGGTCGAGGCCCGGTCCCTCGTCCGCGACACACAGGCGTACGACGCCGTCCACCCGCTCCAGGTCGAGTGTGACCGGGACCTCGGAGGGCGTGTGCGTGCGTACGTTCGCCACGAGGTTGCCGAGGATCTGTCGCAGGCCCGACTCGTCGGCGTGCACGAGGAGGCTGCCCTCGGCGCCCACGGAGACCGGCCGGTCGGGCTGCTGGGCCCGTAGGTCCTCGGCCGCGTCCCGGACGAGACGGCTCAGGTCGACGTTCCTGAACCGCAGTTCGGGCTGCTGGTCGAGGCGGGCCAGGGTGAGCAGCTCGTCGACCAGGCGGCCCATGCGGTCGGCCTCGCCGGTCATCCGGTCCCAGGCCCGCTTGCGCTCCACCGGCTCGCGCAGCATCCCCTTGTCGTACAGCTGGAGGTAGCCGCGGATCGCCGACAGGGGTGTACGCAGCTCGTGCGAGGCGTCCGCGACGAAGCGGCGCAGCTGGGTGGCGCTGCGCTCGCGCGTGCGGTACGCCGACTCGACCTGGTGGAGCATCGAGTTGAGGGCGAGCCGCAGCTGCTCGACCTCCTGGGTCGGGTGGTGGCTGGAGGGCACACGGCGGGTCAGATCCCCCTCGGCGATCGCCGACGAGGTCTCCACCATGTCCTCCAGCGGGCGAAGTCGGCGGCTCACGCTGAGCATGGTCAGCACGGCGAGCAGCGCCAACAGCAGGCTTCCGAAGGCGAGATCGAGCTTGAGTGCCTTCGCGATGCCCTGGTGCAGCGCGTCGGTCGAGGTCGCCAGCAATATCACGGTGCCGTCCGTGAGGGAGACCGCGGTGACCCGGTACGGGGTGCCGTTCACCCGCACGTCGCGCGGCTCGGTGTCGCCGACGAGCGCCCGGGGGTCGTCCAGGGCGGAGGCGAGGGCACGCTGGTTGTCGGTCGGCTCGAAGCTACCGATCGTGAGGGGCCGCCCGTCGTCGTCGACCGCCGCGAAAAGGGAGTCCGAATCCGGCGGGCCCTCCGATTCCGGCACCCTCCCCTCACGGATGAACGCCAGCGCGCTCAGCGAGTCGATCTGGCGCGCCGTGAGCTGCGTACTCCCCAAGGAGTCCCGTGTCCTGAACAACTGCGCGTCGATCTGGTCGAGCAGATAGTGCCGCATGCCCATCAGGCTCACCGCGGTCGCCATGACGATGCCAAGCGCCAGCAACGCCACGTTCGCCAGCGTCAGCTTGCCGCGCAACGAGTGGATGCCCCGGTGGCAGCGGCGGCCCACGATCACGCGAGCCCGTATCCGACGCCCCGCCGCGTCGTGATCACGGGGGCGCCGAGAGCGTCGAGCTTGCGCCGCAGATAGCTGATGTAGGTCTCCACGACCGTCGACTCGGCCGAGTGCTCGTACTGCCAGACGTGGCGCAGGAGTTGCTCCTTGGTCACGATCCGCCCTCCGTTGCGCACCAGGAAACGCAGCAGCGCGTACTCGGTGGGGGTGAGCTCGACCGTGCAGCCCGCGCGGTGCACCGAGTACGTCGTCTCGTCCAGCTCCAGGTCCCCGTACCGCAGGGGCGGGCGCTCGGGCAGGACGTCGGCCGGGCGGGTGCGGCGCAGGACCGCGGTGATCCGGGCGACGACCTCGTCGATGTTGAACGGCTTGGTGATGTAGTCGTCGCCGAAGCCGAGCGCGCCGACGATCTCGGTGGGCGCGTCCCGCGCGGTGAGGAACACCAGCGCCAGGTCCGGCTGCCGCACGCGCAGTTCGCGGCCCAGTGCCCGGCCGTCGCCGTCCGGCAGCATCACGTCGAGGAGCGCGGCGTCCGGGCGCGTGCGCTCGGCGAGCGTCAGCGCCTGGCGGACGGTCCCCGCCGTCATCACCTCGAAACGGTGGTAGCGCAGGGCGATGGCCAGGACGTCCGCGATGCTCGGCTCGTCCTCGACGACCAGGACGGTGGCCCCCTCGTGAGCGGTCATGTCCCCAGTATCGGCGCGGGCACTGACATCCGGGCCGGGTCGCGCCTTGGAGTTCCTTGTGAGTCATGGCGCCGCCGTGTCCACGCACGCGCCGCGCCCCGATGCTGAGCCGCAGGACCTGGGGGACCAACCGACCGACGAAGGAGCGTTGAAGCGTGACGACATTGGCACGGTGGTGCTATCGGCACCGGCTGGTGGTCCTGTTTTTGTGGTTGGGGGCACTGTTCGGCGTGGGCTTCGCGGGTTCCGCCGCGGGCACGGACTACGCGGATACCTTCTCCCTCCCGAACACGGACTCCACGCGCGCGTACGACCTGATGGAGAAGGCCTTCCCGGAGAGTTCCGGCGACACCGACACGGTGGTGTGGAAGGTCGACGACGGCACGGTACGGGATTCGTCCGTACGCTCCCGGATCGAGCCCGCCCTCGAGGAGATCGGGCAGATGAAGGGGGTCGGCGAGGTCAGCAGCCCCTACGTCTCCCAAGGCGGCTCGCAGATCAGTGAGAACGGGCGGATCGCCTACGCCCAGGTCACCTTCACCGAACAGGCGAACGGCGTCCCGAAGGAGCTCGTCGAGGACGTCGTCGACACGGCGCAGGCCGCCGAACGCGAAGGCCTCCAGGTGGAACTGGGCGGCCAGGCGATCACCCGCACCCAGGAGCCGCCCACCGGCATAGCCGAACTGGTCGGCATCGTGGCCGCGGCGGTCGTCCTCTTCCTCGCCTTCGGCTCGGTCTTCGCGATGCTGCTGCCGCTCGTCGTCGCGATCGCGGCCCTCGGCACCGGCCTGATGGCGACCTCGCTCCTCAGCCATGTCACCAGCGTGCCGGAAGTCGCCCCGCTGCTCGGCTCGTTGATCGGCCTCGGCGTCGGCATCGACTACGCGCTGTTCATCGTCACGCGGCACCGGAAGGGCATCCTGCGCGGGATGAAGCCCGAGGATGCGGCCGTCACGGCCCTCAACACCTCGGGCAGGGCGGTGCTGTTCGCGGGCGGCACGGTGTGCATCGCGCTCGCCGGAATGCTGGTGATGAACATGCGCTTCCTGGACGGCGTGGTCATCGCGACCTCGCTGACCGTCGTACTGAGCGTGCTCGCCGCTACCACGCTGCTGCCCGCGCTTCTCGGGCTGCTCGGCATGCGCGTCCTCAGCCGCCGGCAGCGGCGACGGCTCGCCGCGACGGGGCCGCTGCCGCAGGAGGAGAGCGGGCTCGCCGCGCGCTGGTCCGTGTACGTCGAGAAGCGCCCGCGCTCGGTCGCCGTCATGGCGCTGGTCGTGATGGCGGTCCTGGCTCTGCCCGTCCTGTCGCTCCGGCTCGGTGCCACCGACCAGGGCAACCACCAGGAGTCGACGACCACACGACAGGCGTACGACCTGCTCGCCGAGGGCTTCGGGCCCGGCTTCAACGGCCCGCTCCAGGTGGTCGTGGAAGGCGGCGAAACGGATGCCCTCGTGTCGAGCATCCGGTCCACCGAGGGAGTCGCACAGGTCGCGGCCGCACCGCCCTCCCAAGGCGTCACGGTGATCCAGGTCGTGCCGACCACGTCACCGCAGTCCGAGCAGACGGACCAGCTCATCGACCGCCTGCGGGACGACGTGATCCCGGCCTCCGGGACGGAAGCCCATGTGGGCGGGGTGACAGCCGTCTTCAAGGACTTCGCGGCCGTGACCGCCGACCGGCTGCCGTACTTCGTCGCGGCGATCATCTCGCTCGGCTTCCTGCTGCTCCTCGTGGCCTTCCGCTCGATCGTGGTGCCGCTGACAGCCGCCCTGATGAACCTCATCGCGGCGGCCGCGTCCTTCGGCGTACTGGTCGCGATCTTCCAGTGGGGCTGGGGGACGGAACTCCTCGGCATCGGCAAGGAGGGGCCGATCACCGCCTTCCTGCCGGTCATCATGCTGTCCCTGCTCTTCGGGCTCTCGATGGACTACCAGGTGTTCCTGGTGAGCCGGATGCACGAGGAGTGGGTGCACACGAAGGACAACGCGCGGGCGGTCCGAGTGGGCCTCGCCGAGACCAGCCGGGTCATCAACTCCGCGGCCCTGATCATGATCTGCGTGTTCTCCGCGTTCGTACTCAGTGGCGACATGGAGGGCGCGATGGCGGGCATCGGCCTCGCCGCGGCGGTCGCGCTCGACGCGTTCATCCTGCGTACGGCCCTGGTGCCGGCCGCGATGCATCTGCTCGGGAACTCCAACTGGTGGCTCCCGGCCGGCCTTGAGAAGCGGCTGCCGCACCTGGCGGTGGAGCCGAGGGAGGAGTCGGAGCCGGACGTGCCCCACGCGCGCGTGCCGGATGGTGACGGCGGTGCCACGGTCGTCCACGGCTTCGTCCGCACCCCGGACGGCGAACCCGTCGAAGGTGCCGCGCTGACGCTGCTCTCCACGGGCGGCGGCCGTCAGCTGGACCGGGTCACGTCCCTCGCCGACGGCTCGTACATCGTCTCCGCGCCTGCTCCGGGGACGTACCTGCTGTCCGTGACGGCCGACGGACACCCGTCCCGCGCCCGGCACGTGAGCGTTGACGGGCAGCCGCTGGTGTATGACGTGGAGCTCACGGAGGACGAGGTGGACGCGGTCAACTAGTCCGCGGCTGCCCGGCTTTGAGGATCTGCTCCACGTCGAGGGAGACCTTGGCACCGATGGAGTCGGGCAGCGTGACGATCTCGCCGGGGGCGTGGACGCGGTGGCTGGCGTACTCGTCTCCGGCGGGGTCGGTGAGGACGTGGAGGCGTTGGTGTTGACGGTCGATGATGACGTAGACGGGGATCTTGGCTTTGGCGTAGCAGCCGACCTTGGTACGCAGATCCGTCTTCCAGTTGGAAGACGTGACCTCCATGACGAGCCGGAAGCACGCCGGGTCGTAGCAGCTGTTCTCCACCAGGTGATCGCGGTAGTCGTCGTCGACCACGGACAGATCGGGGATCACGTAGTCCTCTGGGCCGCTGGGCAGCCAGAGGCCGATGCCCGGCAGCGCCCGCACCAATCCCACCTGCAAGAACGGGGCCGCGAAGAGCATCAGGGCCTCGGAGTGAGGGCCGTCCGGCACTTGACTCACGAGAAGCTGGCCTCCGATGATCTCGACGCGCCGGCCCGGAAGACTCTCCATGATGAGGTTCGCCTCGGCGATCTGCGGCCGATCCCCGTGGGGCCGCTCGACAGCTGCTGCGGACATCAGGTGCCTCCTGTGGGCTGGTGTCGAGAGCATCATCGTAGGCAGGTCCGGCCGCAGGGTGTCCCGTTCGAGCCGCTTCACCCGATAGTGATCATTCCGCGCGCCGCTTGACCGCCGGATCGGGCATCGCCCTCGTCATCCCCGGCAGGAAGTCCGTAAACAGGCCGTGCACCTCACGGACCAGCGGCCGGAGCACCCGGAAGCGGGCCAGTGAGACGCCCAGGGAGGTGAGGCGGGCGCCGCGTTCGGCGAGGCGGTAGCTGCGCTCGCGGCCCTCCGTGCGGTCGAAGATCCAGTACAGGACGAGGCCCATCTGGGAGAGCCACAGCAGTTCGGGGAGTACGTCCCGCAGTTCCGCCGGGACCTTCGCCTTGGAGCCCGCGAGCACCTCCCGGCAGACGCCGATGGCCTCCACGCGCGCGTGCTCCGACTCGGGCGAGAACGGGCTGAGCGGGCTGTCCGGGTCGGCGGCGTTCTTGAAGAACTGCACCGCGAACTCGTGGTACGGCGTCGCCACGTCCAGCCACGCCTTGAGGACCCCGGCGATCCGGGCCTCCAGATCCGTCTCCCGGTCCAGGACCTCCCGCACGGCCACCCGGTGGTCGGCGGCCATCCGGTCGTAGAAGCCCTGGATCAGGTGTTCCTTGCCGGCGAAGTAGTAGTACGCGTTCCCGACCGAGACCCCGGCCTCCTTGGCGATGGCCCGCATCGTCGTCTTGTCGTAACCCCGTTCCTGGAACAGGCGCATCGCCGTCTCCAGGATCAGGGCCCGGGTCTGCTCGCTCTTGGCGGGCGGACGGGAGGGTCCGGGGCCCTCGGACTCCGCAGGGCCTGCCGGACCACTGGCACTGTCTTTCGCTGCTGGCACGGGACAGAGCCTAACGAGGCGCGCAGGCGTCGCCGTCGCAGGCGGGCGCGTTGTACGTCCAGCCCGCGACCGGGTCGTACGCCCACCCGTGAGCTCCGTAATAGGCATTCCCGTCCCGACGCCAACGCCCCTGCTGCCACGCTGACTGCCCCTCGCGCAACTTGGCGGCGGCGAGGACCGCACCCCGCGCGAGGCGGGCCCCGGCCGGGGTGCTGAGCCGGTGGGCCATCGGGCGGTGCTCGGCGAGCGCCCACAGGGTGACGATCCAGGCGGCGGTGCCCCGGTAGACCTGGCCTGAGTCGCCGACCACGGTGATCTCGTCGAGCGTCGCCGCGTGGTCGAGTCCGGGGAAGTGGTGCCGGGCCGCCTCCGACCCGGCCGGCACCAGCTCCAGGGGCACCAACTGCCGCTGCCGTACGAGCCAGTCGCGCAGGAAGACGCAGAGCGAGCACCGCGCGTCGTACAGGACGGTGAGCCGTCGGACCGGGACGCGCACGGCGTCCCGGCCCTGGGCCGTGGCGGTGGCCATCGGCGTCACGCCCCGACCGCCGGAGCGACCCAGTCCTGCGGCGCCACGGGCGGCTGCTGCTCGCGCTCCATGATGCCCCGGCGCCGGATCTTGTTGAGCACGTACACGTTGCCCAGGTGCATGGCGCCGAGTACCAGCAGCACCACACCGATCTTCGTCGACAGGGCCTCGAACACCCCACGGGCGTCGGCGATCTCGTCGTCCTGGCTCAGATAGAGCGCCACGAAGCCCAGGTTGACCAGGTAGAAGCCCACCACCAGGAGGTGGTTGACGGCGTCGGCGAGCTTCTCGTTCCCCTGCAGCACATCGGCCAGAAAGATCCGCCCGTTGTGGCTGAGCGTCCGTGCCACCCAGATCGTCAGCGCGACGCTGACCAGCAGATAGATGACGTACGCGACCACCGTGAGGTCCATGTCCCCACCCTTTCTCGAACTTCTTGAACGCGTTCAAAACGCTGTTGAGGAGGAATGTAGACCTGTTTTTGAACATGTTCAAGTCAGTAGGGTGTGCGCACGGTGCTCACCAGATACCGCGTCCGCGATGCCGTCCTGGACAACGTCGAACTCGTCGCCTCCGAGCTGGTAACCAACTCCCTTGTCTGTACGCGGGATCCCGTGTCCGTGCGGATCGCGCGAATCAACGGCCGCCTGCGGCTCAGCGTGTGGGACAGCAGCCCGTACATGCCGCCCGAACGGCTGGGGCCGTGGCTGGGGTCAGGTCAGGGCCAGGGCCCCGATGTCGACCAGGAGCACGGACGTGGGCTCTGGCTCATGCGTGGGTGTGCCGACGAGTGGGGGCACTATCTCCTCGTCAACGGGCGGCGTGCGACCGGTGGCAAGGAGGCCTGGGCGGAATGGCGGGTTCCGGACCGGCCTTGAGGAGCCTGCCGAGCCGGTCAGGTCGAGTCGCGGCCGCGCCGCGGTCGAGTCTCGTGCGATGACTGATTGTCAGTGGTGGCTCGTACTGTCGACGGCATGGGAATGGTGACGTTCGTCGACGAGACGACAAGCGGGAACCGCGGTGCGGGCTGGGGGCTGGAGATCGCCGAGGAGCGGCTCGCGTTGCGTGAGTTGATCCGGCGGCGGGTCTTTCAGGAGGTCGCCGAGTACAACGCGCGTACGCCGCGGGTGTTCCAGGGGCTGGTGCAGCCGGAGGACGCCGAGCGGGTGCTGAACGGGTACGCGCTGCGGACGCCGCGGCGGATAGATCCCGAGGTGCAGAGCGAACTGGCGCTCAAGGCCTTTGCCGGGAACGGGTTTCTGGTGCTCGTGGGGGACCGGCAGGTCACCGATCCCGACGAGGAGATCGAGTTGGTGCTGGGCACCGAGGTCACGTTTCTGAAGCTCGTCGCGCTGGTGGGGGGATGACGGTGCCGGACATCTACGCGTTCGCGGACCGGATCCGGCGCCTGGCCGCCGAAGGCGATGCGGCGGAGATCGCCGGTCCGGTGCTGAAGGCCGCCGCGACCAATCATCACTACTGGGGCGGTGCCTGGGTCGGGATCGTCGATTTCCTGAGCGAACTTCCCCTGGAGGATCGCGGGCGCCTCGCGGATGCCCTGGCCGGGCGGTATCACTCCGCCGGGGCGGGGCCGGTCACCCGGCGCCATGTGCTGACGCTGATCGGCATCATTTCCCGGGACCTCCCTGGCGACCCGCTCGCCGAGGAGCGGCTGAAGGAGCTCGACGCCCTCGGCAGACAGCACTCCTACTGGTACGCGGCGCGGTTCGACGTCCTGGCCGAGGCCGAACTCGCGGCGGGCCGCCCTCTCGCGCCGCCCGTCGTGGCCGTCTTCCGCCGAGCGGCCATGGAAGTCTCCCGCTCCAACTCCCTCAGCGCGCTGGCCAAGAAGCTCACCGAACCCGTCCTCAACGTCGGCGAGGAGTGGGCCGAGCGCGCCATCGCGGAGACCACCGGTCCTGACGGTGCTTGGCGCGCCCTGCTCGCCCACGCCACGACGGCCACGGCCTCCAAACCCACGGCCAAGTGGGACAAGGCCGGCCGCGCCCTGATCGACACCATCGGTGCGGACCGGGTCCGGGGCACGGTGCTGCCCTGGCTCGCCCTCGTCGGCCGCGACCGTACGTTCCCGTTGGAGCAGGGGGAGTACGAGCCGGACGTGAACCACGCCTACGACCCCTACAACGCCAACGCCCTGCGCGGCCTCACCTGGCTGCTCTCCCTTCTGCCGGCCCACCCCGACACGGCCAGGGCACTCGGTGCGCTCGTCGAGACCTCCCTCAAGAAGGTCTCGGGACTTGGCCCCCGCAACCCGAAAGTCGCCAACGCGGGAGTCGTCGCGCTCTCCAGGGTCGAGAGTGGGGCAGCCCTCGCCGAACTCGCCCGGCTGGCCACCCGGGTCACGTACAAGAACACGGCGAAGCTGCTGGACGGTGCGCTGGAGGCGCGCGCCACCGCCCTCGGCCTGGGCCGCGAGGAGATCGAGGAGCTCGCCGTCCCGGCGTACGGGCTCACCGAGGTCGGCCACGCCCGCCACCAGCTCGGCGAGGTCACCGCCCTCCTCGACGTTCAGGGCTCAAGAGCAGTGCTGAGCTGGCGCAATGCAACCGGCGCAGCCGTCAAGAGCGTGCCGGCCGTCGTGAAGCGGGACCACGCCGACGAGCTCAGAGAGCTCAAGGCGGCGGCCAAGGACATCGACAAGATGCTGTCGGCCCAGAGCGAGCGGCTCGACCGGCAGTTCCTCGCCCGGCGCAGCTGGACGTACGACGCCTGGCGCGAGCGCTACCTCGACCACCCACTGGTGGGGACCCTCGCTCGACGGCTCCTCTGGACCGTCGGCGGTACGCCCGTGGGGTTCGCCGACGGCGAGCTGCGCACCCTCAGCGACGACCGGGTCGACACGGGCACCAGCTCCGAAGTCGAGCTCTGGCACCCCGTCGGACGCGAACCCGCCGAGATCGTGGCCTGGCGCGACTGGCTGGAGCGGCACGCGATCACCCAGCCGTTCAAGCAGGCCCACCGCGAGGTGTACCTGCTGACCGACGCCGAGCGCACCACTGGCACGTACTCGAACCGATTCGCGGCGCACATCCTGCGCCAGCATCAGTTCAACTCCCTTGCCGCAAACAGAGGTTGGCGCAACAAGCTTCGCCTGTGCGTCGACGACGAGGCCCCGCCCGCGAGCCGCGAGCTGCCGCGGTGGGGGTTGCGCGCCGAGTACTGGATCGAGGGCGACGGGGAGGCCTACGGCGAGGACACCACCGACTCCGGCAGCTATCTGCGGCTGCGCACCGATCAGGTCCGCTTCTACCCGATCGACGCCCCGCCGAACTCCGCGCACTGCTGCGGCGGCGAGTACAGAATGTGGCTGCGGAATGGAGAGGACCCCGTCGAGCCGCTGCCCCTCACCGAGATCCCGCCCCTCGTCCTCTCCGAAGTCCTGCGTGACGTCGACCTGTTCGTGGGCGTCGCGAGTGTCGGCAACGACCCGACCTGGCAGGACGGAGGCCCCGGCGGCCGCTTCCAGGAGTACTGGACGTCGTACGGATTCGGGGAGCTGAACCAGAGCGCCGAGACCCGCCGGGTGCTGCTCGACCGGCTGATCCCTCGGCTGGCGATAGCCGACCGCTGCACCCTGGAGGGCCGCTTCCTGCACGTGAAGGGCGAGCGCCACACGTACAAGATCCACCTCGGCTCGGGCAACATCCTCATGAGCCCGAACGACCAGTACCTGTGCATCGTCCCGAAGGCGAACCCCGCCACCCCGCAGAGCGGCTACCTCCCCTACGAGGGCGACCGCACCCTCGCGGTCATCCTGAGCAAGGCGACGATGCTCGCCAAGGACACGGAGATCACGGACCCGACGATCCTCAGCCAGCTGTAGGGGACGTCAGGGTGTCAGGACTCGCAGCCGCCCACCCGCCGGGTGCTCAGAGCGATGTCGTCCAGCCGCATGTCGTAGGAGGAAGGGGTGGGGTCGGACTGGTAGAGCTGCCAGCCCAGCTTGAGCTTGTCGAAGGTGGGGAAGACGAAGTCGTCCGCCGTGCCGCCGTGCTGCTTCGTGGAGACGGTCAGGTCGGACTGCTCGACGCCGTCCAGGTAGACGGTGACCCGGTTGTCGGTGGCGTCGAGGTGGAACTCGACGCACTGCCACTTCGCGGCGGCGGCCGGGGCGGAGGTCTTCCAGGCGGTCCAGTCGCCGGTGGGGCCCAGGTCGGAGCCGACGCCCCAGAAGTTGCCCTTGTCGGTCGGGGCGTACTGGCCGCCCAGCGGACGGACCAGCGTGGGGGAGTCGGAGCCGGAGGCCTCCGCGATGGTCCAGTGTGCCCAGTCGGGGGCGGTCGGGAAGGCGTCGACGCGCAGGCGCATACGGGCCCAGTAGCTGTTGCCGGGCGGCGCGAGGTCCGAGAAGGCGAGGAAGGCGCGGCCGTTGCCCTCGGTGTGGACGCGGAGTTCGCGGCCGGGTTCGCCGGAGGTGCTGGGCTCGACGGTCAGCGTGCCGTTGGAGGTGTCGGTGGTCCAGCCGCGGCCCGCGCTGATCGCACCGAGGGGGAGCCGGTCGAAGCTCTCTCGTACGAACGTTCCGTGTGGGGCGGTTCCGTAGGGCGCCGTTCCGTGGGGCGCCGTTCCCTGCGGGGCGGGCGTCGCCGAGGCGGTGGGGGGTATCGCGAGCAGCACGGCCGCCGTGGCGGACAGTGCGGCGGCGGCTTTCCTCAGGAGGGGCATGCGATCAGTCTGCAACGTGAGTCCCATCAGTCACAGTGGTCACACACCATCTGGGCTGATCAACTCCTCAACCATGTCTCGATCAGCCCGAGTTGAGTCAGTCACGACGGCACCGATGGCCGGGCACGCCAGTGCCGCCGGTAAAGCGGACGACCGGGAGCCCTGCACAGTGACTCTTCGTCACATGCTGCTCAGCGACCGTGCGTAGTTGATCTGACCCATGACTGCAGGGAATGTCTGCGGGCCGTGGGCCGGGATCATCGTCTGGTGGTGTCGGCCCGCGCTCGTCACGGTGACCTGGATATAGCCCGTGGTCTTCTTCTCCTTCATCAGGAGGAAGAGCAGGCCGAGAAGGCAGAAGATGAAGAAGACGATCGCGAGCACGATGGCATGCGTCGGCATCTTCTCCTCGGTGTGCGACATATCGGTGGCGTTCCACACCGCGCCGCGCAGGGGGAGGTTGCCGGCCGGGGTGATGATCTGGTCGTTCATCACCATGATGTCCCCGATGGCTATCAGCGGGGCCCCGCCAATGGGGGCCGGAGCTCCCGGCTGTTGCGGGAAGCCGTATCCCTGGCCGGAGTTGGGGTATCCGTAGCCGGAGGCTCCCGGCGCCCCCGAGGGCTGCGTGGGGCCCCAATGGTTCTCCGGGCCCCCGGCTCCGCTCGCGTACGGATTCGGCTCGGTCATGCTGTCGTCCCCCGTTTGCCGCCTGTGTTGGATCAGGCACCTCATCCTGCCAGCTCTCGCGTCGGCCGGTGTGAAGGATCCATGAGGGTGATCCGTGAGGGTGATCCGTGGTGAGTGGCCCGTGGTGATGAACACGTGGCGATGAGTCGGTGGTGACGAATCCGCGGCCGCCTCCTCATGGCGAGAGGCCGCCCCTCCCGCCACCGGGAGGAACGGCCTCTCACACAGCCTCGTGCCTTCCGTCAGACGTCCGCCGGAAGTGCGCCGGAAGTCCGTCAGAAGCCCGCCAGACGTCCGTCAGAAACGGCGCGTGATCAGCGCCCGCTTCACTTCCTGGATCGCCTTCGTGACCTCGATACCGCGCGGGCAGGCGTCCGTGCAGTTGAACGTGGTGCGGCAACGCCACACGCCGTCCTTGTCGTTGAGGATCTCCAGCCGCTGCTCGCCCGCCTCGTCACGCGAGTCGAAGATGAAGCGGTGGGCGTTCACGATCGCGGCCGGGCCGAAGTACTGGCCGTCGTTCCAGAACACCGGGCACGAGGACGTGCAGGCGGCGCAGAGGATGCACTTCGTCGTGTCGTCGAAGCGCTCGCGGTCCTCGGCGGTCTGGAAGCGCTCGCGCGTCGGCTCGTTGGTGTCCTTCGTGATGAGGAAGGGCATCACGTCGCGGTACGCCTGGAAGAACGGCTCCATGTCCACGACCAGGTCCTTCAGGACCGTCAGGCCCTTGATGGGCTCGACCGTGATGGGCTTCTCAGGGTTGATGTCCTTGATCAGCGTCTTGCAGGCGAGACGGTTCCTGCCGTTGATCCGCATGGCGTCCGAGCCGCAGATGCCGTGCGCGCAGGACCGGCGGAACGTCAACGAGCCGTCCATGTCCCACTTGATCTTGTGCAGGGCGTCGAGGACACGCTCCTTGGGGTCGATCTCCAGCTGGAAGTCTTCCCAGGTCGCCTCGGCCGAGACCTCGGAGTTGAAGCGGCGGATGCGGAACGTGGCGGTGATGTACGGCGAGTCGGCGAAGCCGGCCTCCGGCTCGCCGGCGCTGTCCGCCTTGTCCAGGGTGGGAGTTGCCATCAGTACTTACGCTCCATCGGCTGGTAGCGGGTCTGGACGACCGGCTTGTAGTCGAGTCGGATGGACTCGGTGCCGTCGTCGCCGACCTCGCGGTACGCCATGGTGTGGCGCATGAAGTTGATGTCGTCGCGGTTCGGGTAGTCCTCGCGGTAGTGACCGCCCCGCGACTCCTTGCGGGCGAGCGCCGACACGGCCATGACCTCGGCCAGGTCGAGCAGGTTGCCCAGCTCGACGGCCTCCAGGAGGTCGGTGTTGAACCGCCGGCCCTTGTCCTGGATGGACACGTTCAGGTAGCGCTCGCGCAGCTCGGCGATCTTCTCGACCGCCGTCTTGATCGTCTGCTCGGTGCGGAACACCATCACGTTGGCGTCCATGCACTCCTGCAGTTCCCGGCGGATGTCGGCCACCCGCTCGTTGCCCGTGGAGCTGCGCAGCCGCTCGACCTGGGCCACGACCAGCGAGGCCGGGTCCTCGGGCAGCTCGACATGCGAGGCGACCGTCGCCGAGTACTCCGCGGCGGCGATACCCGCGCGCTTTCCGAACACGTTGATGTCGAGGAGCGAGTTGGTGCCGAGACGGTTCGCGCCGTGCACGGACACGCAGGCGACCTCGCCGGCCGCGTACAGGCCCGGGACGACCGTCGTGTTGTCGCGCAGCACCTCACCCTGGACGTTCGTCGGAATGCCGCCCATGGCGTAGTGCGCGGTGGGCTGGATCGGGATCGGGTCCGTGTACGGCTCGATGCCGAGGTACGTACGGGCGAACTCGGTGATGTCCGGGAGCTTGGCGTCGAGCTGCTCCGGCGGGAGGTGCGTGAGGTCGAGGTAGACGTGGTCGCCCTCGGGGCCGCAGCCACGGCCCTCGCGGATCTCCGTGTAGATGGAGCGGGACACCACGTCTCGCGACGCGAGGTCCTTCATGACCGGCGCGTACTTCTCCATGAAGCGCTCGCCGTCCTTGTTGCGGAGGATGCCGCCCTCACCGCGGGCGCCCTCCGTCAGCAGGATGCCCATGCGCCAGATGCCGGTCGGGTGGAACTGGAAGAACTCCATGTCCTCCAGCGGCAGCCCGCGCCGGTAGACAGCCGCCTGGCCGTCACCCGTCAGCGTGTGCGCGTTGGACGTCACCTTGAAGAACTTGCCGGTGCCGCCGGACGCGTAGATCACGGCCTTCGCCTGGAAGACGTGGATCTCGCCGGTCGCCAGCTCGTACGCGACCACGCCCGCCGAGTGCTTGACGCCGTCGACCTCGGTGATCAGCTGGTCGAGGACGTAGAACTCGTTGAAGAACTCCACGCCCTCCTTGACGCAGTTCTGGTACAGCGTCTGGAGGATCATGTGGCCGGTGCGGTCGGCCGCGTAGCAGGAGCGGCGGACGGGCGCCTCGCCGTGGTTCCGGCTGTGACCGCCGAAGCGGCGCTGGTCGATCGTCCCGTTGGGTGTCCGGTTGAAGGGAAGGCCCATCTTCTCCAGGTCGAGGACCGAGTCGATGGCCTCCTTCGCCAGGATCTCGGCGGCGTCCTGGTCGACCAGGTAGTCACCGCCCTTGACGGTGTCGAAGGTGTGCCACTCCCAGTTGTCCTCCTCCACGTTGGCCAGCGCGGCGGCCATACCGCCCTGCGCGGCGCCCGTGTGGGAGCGGGTGGGGTAGAGCTTCGTCAGTACGGCGGTACGGCTGCGCTTCGTCGACTCGATGGCCGCGCGCATGCCGGCGCCGCCCGCGCCGACGATGACGGTGTCGTACTTGTGGATCTTCATGAGTCTCGTAGCCCCGGATCTAGCGGATGTTCGGGTCGAAGGTGAAGATCACCAGCGTGCCCAGCAGGATGGTGAACACGGTGGCCGTGTAGAGCAGGCCCTTGAGCCACAGCCGGGTGTTCGCGCGCTCCGCGTAGTCGTTGATGACCGTGCGCAGTCCGTTGGCGCCGTGCAGCATCGCCAGCCACAGCATGGCGAGGTCCCAGGTCTGCCAGAACGGGGACGCCCAGCGGCCCGCCACGAAGGCGAAGCCGATCTTGGAGACGCCGCCGTCGAGGACGAGCTGGATCAGCAGGTGGCCGATGACCAGGACGACCAGGACGATGCCGGACAGGCGCATGAACACCCAGCCGTACAGCTCGAAGTTGCCGCGGGTGGACTTCGGGGTCTTCTTCGTCCGCTGCCGGGGGGCCTCGATCAGGGGCGCCGGGTTGTCGACGTCGTAGAGGGACTCGCCCTCGACGGGGCCGATGCCGGCGGCGGTCTTCTCAGTGGTGGACATCTGCGTCAGCTCCCGAATACTTCACGAGCGGCGTGGCCGAGGACGGGGTACAGGGCCCCGATCATCAGCACGACCCAGATGCCGACCACGGTCCAGAGCATCTGCTTCTGGTAGCGCGGGCCCTTCGACCAGAAGTCGACGGCGATCACACGCAGCCCGTTGAGCGCGTGGAAGAGGATGGCGGCGACGAGGCCGTACTCCAGCAGCGCGACGAGCGGCGTCTTGTAGGTGGCTACGACGTCGTCGTAGTCCTCGGGAGAGACACGCACGAGAGCGGTGTCCAGCACGTGTACGAACAGGAAGAAGAAGATGAGGACGCCGGTGACTCGATGAGCCACCCATGACCACATTCCTTCCCGGCCGCGGTACAGCGTTCCAGCCGGCACGGAAGAACCCTCCGGGAGCGGGGATTGGGGCCGCGCCGGCTTCTGTGTCGGTCGGGCCCGGCCGGGTACGGTCCACCGGCCCTGGCCATCGTAGCGACGTGCTGTCGGAACGTTTACAGGGGGCCTACCCGATGTGATCAAACAGGCAATCAATGAGGCTCGGACGGGCTATAGGGGAGCGGCTACTGGGGTGAGGGTTTGTCTGGTATGCCGGGTGCGGGTTTGTCGGTGGCTGGTCGCGCGGTTCCCCGCGCCCCTATGGGGTGCCCGAGTGGGTCAGGCGGGTCAGGCGGCCCCTTGCCAGGCGGCGGAGTTCCTCCGCCGTGAGGACGCGCTCCTCCTCCGGATCGTTTGTCAATCGTGATCGGATGCCTGCCAGGACCTGGTCCAGGGCCTCTGCCGGGGCGAAGTCGTCCACGCAGATCACGAATACATGGCCGAAGCGACTCTCGTACGCGGCGTGGGCGGCGCTGAGGGCCGTGTGGGCCGCGGAGTACGCGCCGTCCGGGAGGAGGGTGAGGGACTCGCAGGCCAGCGCCTCGGCGAGGTCGCCGGACGTCAGGTCGTACGCCGCCTCGTCGGCCGCGGCGATGAGTGAGTCCAGGTCCGGGTAGGGGCGGTGCGCGGCGACCCGGCGGGCCCAGCGGTAGCTGCCGCAGCAGGTGAGCAGGGCGCGCTCGGCCTCGTCGGCGGGCAGGGTGTTGAACCGCTCCAGGCCGGTGGGACGGGATTCGGCGGGACGCGATGCCGATCGGGTCTGTGCCGGTGGCTCAGGCTGCTCCGGCAGGGCGACGACCTGGCCGGGGAGGCGGAAAGGGCGGTGCGCTGGCAGCGTGGGTTCCTCGGCGGTTCGGTGACGCCTCGAGTGGGCGCCACGCGTGGTTCGGTGGGGGGTCAAGTGAAAGATGCGTCGTCACGCTATCGAGACTTGACGTGACCTGTCCGACGGATGCCCGAATTTCACCCGCAAGGGAGAGTTTCGGAGCGTGTGGTGGACGGCGGAGGGAGCGTCGGGGCCGTAGGTTCGCTGCGGCCGTAGGTTCACAGCGGAGGTGCAGCGTATGCAGGTGGGTGGTCTGTGGTGAACGGACGTAGGCGCCGGGCGCCGGAGTCGGAACCGCGGTGGTCGGGCCGACGGTCCCTGCTGGTCGGCGCGGGTCTGGCGGTCGCGGCGGGGGTCGGGCTGGCGGTCGGGCTCTGGCCGAGCGGTGACGACGGCGCGCCGGCGGGCCGTCGGTCCTCGGACGGGACGACCGCCGCGTCATCGAGGGTGTCCCCGTCCCCGAGTCCGTCACCCAGTCGTACGTACCCGCTGTCGAAGGCGCCTCGGACGATCCCGGCCGTACGTGACCACACGCCGGCCCGCGGGCCGGGCTGGCGCCCCCAGAAGGGCGGGCGCGTGCTCGTGGACGACGCGGAGCTGGCGGACGAAGGGCGGCTGCTCGCCGGGGAACTGGGGCTGACGTACGCGGGCTCGGGCGACGCGCGCGCCGGTGACGTACGGCTGGACCTCACCGGCGAGGACGCGAACGCGGAGTCGTACACGCTGACCGTGAAGGACGGGCGGGTGCGGATCAGCGGTACCGCCGAGGCGGGCGTCTTCTACGGGACGCGCACGCTCAAGCAGGAGGTGCGCGGGGACGACACGGCGCCCGAGGGAGTCGTACGCGACTCGCCCGCCAAGCCGCGGCGCGGGTTCATGCTGGACATCGCGCGCAAGCACTTCACGGCCGGGTGGATCGAGGACCGGATCCGCGAGCTGGGGGATCTGAAGTTCAACGAGCTCGGGCTGCACTTCTCCGACGACCAGGGCTTCCGGATCGCCTCGGACTCGCATCCCGAGGTCGTGTCGAAGGAACGGCTGACAAAGGCACAGGTGCGCCGCATCCTCCACCTCGCGGCGAGCCGGCACATCACCGTCGTGCCCGAGATCGACTCGCCGGGCCACCTCGGCGCGGTGATCGCCGCGCACCCGGAGCTCCAACTGCGCAACACGCAGGGCGTCGCCACGAGGGGCGCGATCGACATCTCCAAGCCCGCGGCGGCGGACATCGTGGACGACCTGCTGAAGGAGTACGCGGGCCTCTTCCCCGGGCGCCACTGGCATCTCGGTGGCGACGAGTACCAGGCGCTTACGGTGTCGAACCCCGAGGCCTCGTATCCGCAGCTGGCCACCGCCGCGACGAACGCGTACGGACCGGGTGCCGGGATCGCTGATCTGGCGACGGGGTGGCTCAATGACCGGGCCGACGTGTTGCGCCGGTCCGACCGGACGCTGCGGGCCTGGAACGACGGGTTCTTCCGCGGAGGTGTCGTCCAGGCCGACGACGACATCGAGGTCGCGTACTGGACGGGCAAGGAGATCGGCGCGCGGCAGCCGGACGAGTATCTGCGGTCGGGGCGTGAGCTGGTCAACTACAACGACGAGTACCTCTACTACGTGCTCGGGCAGCCCAACCAGTTCTTCTACCCGACCGGGCAGCGCATCTACGAGCAGTGGACCCCGCTCGTCGTCCGCGGTACGACGCCGGTGTCCCGGGAGTACGACGACCAGATCCTCGGCGGCTCCTTCGCCGTCTGGTGCGACCTCGCGGGCTCGCAGACCCAGGACCAGGTGGCGGCGGGCATCCGGATGCCGCTGCGGGCGCTGACGCAGAAGCTGTGGGATCCGCGGAAGCCGGGCTCGTCGTGGGCCGAGTTCAGGGAGCTTGCGGGGCGGCTGGGCTGAGGCGAGTGCTAGCAGAATGCTGGCGTTGCGACTAAAATGGCTGCATGGCGACTCTGTACGTGAGGGATCTGTCCGAGGAAGCGCTGACCGAGCTGAAGATAAGGGCGGCCAGAAACAGGCAGTCCTTGCAGGCGTATGCGCGAACCCTGCTGGAGCAGGAGGCCGCCACGCCGTCGCTGGAGGACGTGCTGGAGCGTATCCGTGAGCGTGCCACCGCGCGTCTGTCCACCGCTGAGGTGCTGCGGGACATCGACGAAGGGCGGCGCCACGAGTGATCGTCGTCGATGCCGGAGCGCTGGTCATGCTCGTGGCCGACGCGGGACCGGTCGGCGAACGGGTGCGTGAACGCGTCACCGGAGAGCGGCTTCTGGCTCCGTACCTGGTCGACGTGGAGGTCGCCTCGGCGCTGCTCGGCAGGCACCGGGGAGGGAAGCTGAGCGACGCCCAGCTGGATGATGCCCTCGCCGAGTTCGCGGCACTGCCGATCCGGCGGTCGGAGCACGTCCCGTTCCTGGCGCGGGTCCGGGAGCTGAGGCCGAACCTGACCGCGTACGACGCGACGTACGTGGCCGTCGCCGAGGGGTTCGCGGTCCCGCTGGTCACCAGTGACGGCCGGATCAAGGACGGTGCCCGGGTCGCCGGGGCGAAGTGCGCCGTCGAGGTCATCAATGAGAACACGGTGGGCGCCGCCGACGGGGCCAGAACGTTTCCCGCGTGACGACGGGCAGGCGGGCAGGGCGGGCAGGACGGGCGGGACGAAAAAGCCCGTCGCGGGCCCCCCGCCGTTCCCGCGTAGTTGGGGCGGCTTGACCATTTCGGTGGCGAACTGCCGTGCGACTGTGATGTATTCGCCGCGGGCCGAACCGATACACAGGGGGGAGCGGGATGGGCTACTGGGGATATTTCGTTGTGGGGAAAAGCGAATTGCCTCTCGCGGAACTGGAGGCGCTGTCCGGAGCGTCGGGCATGACCCTGCACGAGCGGGCGGACGACGGCTGGCAGGTGTGGGAGTACCCCAACTCCCCCGACGGCGCCACGGGTGACGTCGGGAACATGAATGCCCTGGCGGAGGAGACGGGCGCGCCGGCACTCTTCGGGTACGTCATGGACAGCGAATGCGTGGTCGTCGAGGCGGCCGCGCCGGAGAGCGGCGCGTGGACGACGTGCCTGGCACGGGACGCGATGGCTGGATACCTCGGCGGGAACGAGGACGGGCTGACCGTCGACGACTTCTTCCTGGAGCCGCACGACGCCGTCAAGCGGGCCATCGCCTGGGCCGCCGAGTCGGGCCGCACCGTGACCGAGGAACCACTTTTGGAAGTGCTCACCGCCGACGCGGACCCTTCCGCCGAGATGCTGTTCTTCCGGTTGCTGGACCGGATCGGGGTCGTGCCCATGTAGAGGGTCAGGCAGAAGTCCATGCAGAGGGCCGGACCGAGATCCATGCGGAGGCCCGGGCGGAGATCCATGCAGAGGCCCGGGCGGGGATCCACGCGGAGGCCCGGGCGGAGATCCATGCAGAGGGCCCAGGCAGGCCCAGACAGAGAGTCACTCAGAAGGGCAGTCAGATGACCACGGAGACGCCCGGGTAGGTACCCGTGTAGATTTCGGCCATCTCGCAGTGTGACGTTCCGGCCACAGTGCACGCAGTAAGGGGAAGTGCGGGCTCCGTATTCAGAGGAGCCCCACCGAAGGAGGCGTGATGAGCCTGGTGGAACTGATCGCTCAGGCCGACGAGCGCGGTCTGGCGGCCAGCGGTCTGGCGTGCCTGGACCGGTGCGTGCCCCTGTTGGGCGGTGACGACGAGATCCTGCGGCCGCTGTGGGCGAGCCTCGCCGAGGACGACAGAGACGGCGAGTGGGGCGCGGACTGGGGCGAGCGCGTCGAGCAGGCGCGCGCGAAGGTCGCCACGCCGGAGATTCCGGAGGGGGACGCGTCCGCCGAGGGCGAGGCCGCCGTGCTCGCGCACCGCATGCTCGGCGCGGTCCCCGTGGAGCGGTCCGCCGCGAAGCTCCGCGAGTGGGCCGACGCCTGCTCGGTCGCCGCGCTCCAGATCCACCGGCTCCTCGACGCCGCCGCCGACGGCGCCTCCTCGGTGACGTCCCGCCGCGAGGGCCGTACGCAGGACATGTCGCCCCTCGTCGCCGCCGAGTTGCGTCGCCAGGTCGCCATCCTGGAACTGCTGTCGGCCCACGGTCCGGCCGGCCTGCGCCAGGCACTGGACCTGTCGACCGAGGGGCGGCGCGTCCTGCGCGCGGTCGTGTCGCGACGGGCGCGCGGGCGGGTCTGAGCGTTTCCCTGTGACCGTGCGGTGAGCGTCCCGCGGGTGCGCTGCGCGGGCCCTGCGACAGTCTTGCGCCGGTCCGGCGTACCCACCCGCTTCGGCGTGACGAATCCCGTCAGGGCGGCGCTCTTGCGAGTGTGAACGCACAGTGGACAACCAGGCCCCCGGCTGCGGCGAAGCCCCTCCGGTGGGCGGCGGACGCGATCACGACGATGCGGGAAGGAGCCCGGCTCCGGCTCGACCACTCGGTGCAGAGTCTGTGGAGCGTCGACCGGACGATCGAGCAGATACGCCGGGACGGAGCCCCGTACGCCGCCGTCGAGACCGTGCTGCGCGGCTTCGGGGCGTACGCGGGTGAGGTGATCGCCCGTCACACCGGCGCCGAGTGGCTGGAGACGGGCGGCGAACTGGTGCTGCGTACGCCCGACGGCCGGCTCTGGGACCCGCGGGCGGAGGCACGGCGCTGCTTCGAGGGGGACGGGTCGCTGCGGCTGCTGTGCCGCGAAGCGATGAGGTGAGGCGGTCCGGACGCGGAGGCATGAAGGGTGGGAAAGGCAGAAAAGGCGGGAAAGGTAGTACGAAGGAGGCCGGGGCCCTGTTCTCACAGGGCCCCGGCCTCCTTCGTACAGCGTGCTGCGGTGGCTACGGGGCCAGGAACTGGCCCAGGCCCGCGCGGGTCGGCGTACCCAGCTGGGTGACGCCGTAGTACGCCGACTTGGCGACCGCGACGCCCGTGGCGGTGCTCGGCAGATACAGCAGCGTGCCGTTGCCCGTGTCCTCGCCCTCGGCGCCGATGAGCAGGTGGGCGCGGCCATGGCCGGAGTAGTCCGCCAGGGAGACGGCGGAGCCCAGCTTGTCGTCCTTCTCCGTGGAGCCGGCGATGCCGGTCGTGTCCTGGGAGTAGGACAGCGAACCGGTACCGGTGAGGCCGGTCGAGGTGCCCTTGAAGAGCCAGACCGAGCCCGCGTTGGCCTGGTTGGCGCCGCTGCGGGTGATGTCCTCGTTCGGAGCGCCGGCGAGGACGTCCGCGTATCCGTCGGCGTTGTGGTCGCCGGCGGAGACCGACCAGCCCAGCGCGTCGCCCGACTCGGCGGCGCCGGCGACACCCGTGGTGTCCTGGTGGATGGTCGTCATCCCGGCGGTGGTGAAGCCGGTCGACGTGCCCGGCACCATGGTGACCTGACCGCCCGCCTTGGCACCGGACTCCGAGGTGTAGGGCTGGCCGATGACGATGTCGTCGTAGCCGTTGCCGTTCACGTCGCCCGCGGCGATGGAGCGGCCGCCCTTCACGGAGATCGTGGACACCTTCGACAGGCCCAGCGCCTTTGAGCCCTTGAACCAGGTGACCTTGCCGACGCCGGACTGGTCTCGGTAGTTGAGGGCCACGTCCGCGTAGCCGTCCCGGTTGAAGTCACCGGTCGTGGCGTCCGCGTACGCGAGGCCCCCGGAGGTGGTGGTGATGTCGCCCGCGACCTCGTGGCCGTCGTTGAATCGGGCCGCCCAGTTGCCGCCGGTTCCGGTGGCGGCGGTGAAGACGTCCGCCTTGCCGTCGGCGTTGAAGTCGCCCACCGTGACCGTCGCGCCGAACCTCGCGCCGCTCATGGTGTAGTCGTCACCGAGCGCCATGGTGTCGGCGTCGGCGTCGAACTTCGGGCCGTACAGGATCGTCACCGCGCCGCGGTCCGCGTGACCGGAGCCGTCGTCCTCGCCGGGCGCGCCGACCGCGAGGTCCGCGTAACCGTCGGCGTTGATGTCGCCCCACGCCGTGGCCGCGCCCCAGCTGTCGCCCGTCTCGGAGACTCCCGGGACGCCCGCGCTGGACTGGGTGAGCCGCACCTTGCCCGTCGAGACGGGGCCGTTCAGGCCGCCGGGCACGATGACGACGTTTCCGACGCCGCTCGACGCCTTGGGCACGCCGGCGACGACGTCGCCGATGCCGTCACGGTTGAAGTCGGCCGTCGGGATCGCGGCGTTCTTGCCGGGACTGGAGGCGTACCGGCGGACCTCGCTCAGCTTCGAGTAGAGGTTCTTGCCGGGGCACACGGTGGCGAAGCCGTCGCGGTGGCCGGAGATCGTGTTGAGCGTGGCCTGCTCGCCCGCCTTCCACACACCCGTGTCGGCGCCGGCGGTCAGCGTGACCTGGCCGCTCGGGTCGCCCCCGTACTGGCCCAGCTTCCACGCGGCGACACGCGCCACGGACTCCAGGGCGGCCCGGGTCGGCCTGCCCGCGGGCTTCGCCGGAGTGGTGGCGGTGGCGGCGGCGCCTTCGAAGTCACCGAGGACGGCGATGCCCGCCGAGTCGCCGTTGAAGCCGTACGTGTGGGCGCCGCGCACCGGCAGGTCCATGCCGCCCGCGCGACCCTCGAAGATCCGGCCGCACTTGTCGACCAGGAAGTTGTAGCCGAGGTCGTTCCACTCCTTGGACTGCACGTGGAACGCCATGATGCCGCGCACCAGCGCCGGGGACTCCGCGCAGCTGTAGTCGTTCGTACCGACCGTGTGGTGGACGAAGACCGCGCTGACCTTCTCGATGTACTCCGGCGGGTCCTCGACCGTCGACTCGGCGGCGCCCCACTGGGCGCGGGTGATGACGGGCGGCTTCGTCACGGTGGACGGCGGCGCGGTCGGGACCGGGTCCGGTTCCGGCGGCGCCGGCGGGGAGGCGGATGTCGACGTGCTCTCGGTGGGGGCCGCCGGAGGGCTGGACGCGGGGGCCGTGCTCGTGGACTCCGTCGGGGAAGGGGAACCCGAGGCCGGGGTCGTGGAGTCCGTCGGAGTCGCGGAACCGGTCGGGTCCTCGGCGACGAAGGCGGCGTTCTCCATCGAGGTGCCCGTGACCGTACCGAGCGCCTTGTTCTTCGCCTCGGCGGCGGTCACGCCCGGGTCGACGAGGCTGAGCTCGAGTCCCTTGGGCAGACCGGCACTCGCGGAACCGTCGGCGGCGACGACGCGTGCCTCGACGCCGTCGCTCGGCCCCACCCACAGCGGATCGGACGCGCCACGGGCCTCCTTGGCGTCCGGCTCGGCCTTGTCGACCGGTTCCGCCTCCAGGTCCAGGTTCTGCCAGCCGGTCCACTTGCCCGTCTCGCTGTCGCGCGTCCGCACCTGGGCGGTGCCGTCCAGCACGGTCTTCGAGCCGGTCCAGGAGACGCCGAGCAGCGAGAACGGCTCGGTGCCGGTCCGCTCGACCTCACGCCTGCCCGTGCCGTCGCTCTTCATCGTGAGCTCGTGCACCTTCACGGGCCGCTTGCTCCGCGCGGTGTCCACGGCCGGGTCCGCACTCGGGTTCGCGACGGCGTACGTCACCGCGCCCGCCCCGCCCAGAACCACGGCCCCAATCGTCAGCCACGCTCTCCGCTTCAGACTCAGCGGCTTGTACGCATGGGTTGTCCGGCGACTCAAATACCCCACCCCTAGGAAAGCCTCACAAAAAACCCACCCGTCACAGGGTGGCTTCTAATTCAGCGTCATGGTGGATTCAAACATCACCCAACAGAGGTGTGCTGTACG
This sequence comes from Streptomyces sp. 2A115, assembly GCF_052245575.1. Lineage (NCBI taxonomy): Bacteria > Bacillati > Actinomycetota > Actinomycetes > Kitasatosporales > Streptomycetaceae > Streptomyces > Streptomyces sp. 2A115. Next base: position 165,305 of record NZ_JBQQCG010000010.1, read on the forward strand.
TCACTTCAGGGCCGGTCAGACGAGCGGGAAGCGTAGATGGTTGTACGGGTTTCGGCGGCTCGGTGCATGACCTTTGTCACTCGGGTGCCGTGTGATGTTCCGGCCCCTCTCTCCGCTTGGTCTAGCGGACGGGCCGTGCTCTCGCGGTCCGGACGTGACCGAACGAGGGGGCGGAAGCGGTGGCGAGGACGAGTGCGAGGGCGGGTGTGAGGGCGGGTGTGACGGCCCCGGCCAGGACGGTTCCCGCGCGGGCCGAATCACGAACGCTGACCGAATCACGACCGCGGACCGAACTGCGCTTGCCCGCCGAACCGGGGATGCCTGCCCAGCTGGGGACGCCCGCCGAACTGCGAACTGCGACCGAACTGCGTATGCGGCGGCACGCGGCGGAGTTCGTACGGGACGTCACGGCGCGCAACCGACTGCCGCTGGACTACTCCGTCGCGAGCCTGCGGGTCGTCGACTTCATCGTCGACGGCCTGCGCAAGGGCGGCCGGGACCGCGCGACCGTACGGCACGCGCTGTTCGGACTCGGGGTCTACGCCGGTGAGGTGCTCGTCCGGCGGGCCGGTGCCGTGTGGGTCGAATGCGACGAGGGCCAGCGTGAGTTGTTCGGGCAGCCGGTGGGCGTACGGATGCCGGACGGTCGGGTGTGGAATCCGTTGGGCAAGGTCGTGAAGCGGTTCGAGGCGGGGGAGCGGGAGTCCCTGCGGACGTTCTATCTGCAGCTGCACGGGCGGGCGCGGGCGGGCCTGCCGGGGGGTGCGGAGAAAGGTGTCACCCCTGACGGCCTGTGACACTTCTGTGGCGTCCGGCGCAGAGCGGCTTGAGGACACGCGTGCACGGCAATCTGTGGCGCGTGGTGCGGATTCGGTAACTAACTCGGTGCGAACGAGGACAGTGTTGGGCCAGCGAGGGGAACCCCGCCGCGGACAGGCGTCCGACGGCGAACTGGGCGTGGCCGTCGGACGGGCCCAGGAGGGGGACGAGGTCGCCTTCGCGGTCGCGTACCGGATCGTGCAGCCCGGGTTGCTCGGGTATCTGCGCGGGCTGGTCGGCGACGAGGCGGAGGACGTGGCGTCGGACGCGTGGCTGGAGATCTCCCGGGACCTGGGGCGGTTCCGCGGTGACGGAGCGGGGTTTCGCGGCTGGACCGCGACCATCGCCCGCCACCGGGCGCTCGATCATCTGCGGCGGCAGAAAGTACGGCCGCGCGCGTCGGCGCTCGAGCAGGACATGCTCGAACTGCCCGGCACGCACAACACGCACGAACAGGCCCTGGAGGCCCTCTCCACGGAGTACGCCCTCGAACTGGTCGCACGGCTCCCGCGTGACCAGGCCGAAGCCGTGCTGCTGCGCGTCGTCGTGGGCCTCGACGGCCCCGCCGCCGCGCGTGTTCTCGGCAAGCGCCCCGGCGCGGTACGTACCGCCGCGTACCGGGGTCTGAAGCGCCTGGCCCGCGAGCTCGGCGTGGAGGGTGTGACGGATGACGGCCCCCGGACGCTGGGGGAGTCGAGATGAACGGCAAGCAGTCTCTGGGCGGCGGCGAGAGTGGATTCGGACATGCCTGAACGACACGGCCCCGACGGCCGGCCGAACGGCCATGCCCCGGGTGCCTCTCCTGGTGCTCCTTCTGGTGCTTCTTCCGGTCGTGCGCCGCAGCCGACCGCCCTCGACGCCCTCCTCGCCGCCGCCGTACGTGCCGACGCGATCGACCCCGAGGCCGAAGGGCGTGCCCTCGCCGCCTTTCGGGCGGCTCGGGACGAAGGGCTGCTCGGGGCCCAGGCGCATACCCGGCGGCGGGACGACTGGCGGCCGGAGAAGGCACGGCGGAGTGCGTGGTCGTTGCGGGCGACGCTGGCCGCGTTGCTGGCCAGCGTGACGCTCGGCGGGGTCGCGGTCGCGGCCATCGGGTCGGGCGGAGGGGCGGAGGACGAGCGGCGAGGCCCGCAGCAGACGAGCAGTGCTCCGGATCGGGCCCCGCGGGACGCCGTGGCCACCTCGGCGCCCGGTTCGTCCGCTTCGGGCCGGGGTGAGGGCCCCTCCGACCGGCCCTCGTCCGCGCAGGACACCGAGGCGCAGTGCCGCGCGTACGACTCCGTCAAGGGCCGCGGCCAGGCTCTCGACGCGACCGCCTGGCAGCGCCTGGTGCGGGCCGCGGGCGGCGAGGAGAACGTCGAGAAGTACTGCGCCGAGCAGTTGACCGAGAAGCCGGGCCAGACCGACCCCGAGGTGGGAAACCCGGAGGTGGGTAACCCCGAGGCAGGTAACCCCGAGGTGGGTAAGCCGAGCACTTCGGCCAAGCCGAGTGCGTCTGCCAGGCCGAGTGCTTCGGCCAAGCCGTCGGAGGCTCCCGGCATGGGCTCCACGCAGAACAACGCCCGTTGACAACACGCGTTGGCAACACCTGTTGACAACGTCTGTTGACGAGTCCGGCGGCGCCGGCGGCATCGGCCGCTCCGACCCTGCTGATCCCGCTGACCTCCGCCGATGGCAACGGCCGAGGCCGCCACCCCCCACAGGAGAGGCCCCGGCCGTCGCGCGGCACGGGCCGCGCGGCGGCCCGTACTTCCTACAGCGTCACGCGTGCGTTTTGTGTCACACCCCACGCCGCTTCCGGGGCCGGAACGAGATGGTTGCCCGCTCTACTGACATGGACGGGGAGCGCTTTCAGGCCGTAACGTGCCATTCGCGCCGGACTGCGGCGGAGCGCTACACCCACGCTCCACGACCGCAACCATCAATTGAGCAACCACGACGGCGAGAACCCGGTCCGCGAGAGCGGTGCCGGTTTAGGCGCAAAGAGGGGCGCGGTGCTGGGGGACGACGCGGAGCTGACCACCGCGGTGCTTGCGGCGCAGGACGGAGACGAGACCGCGTTCCGGACTGTGTACCGAGCCGTGCATCCACGGCTTCTGGGGTACGTACGGACGCTGGTCGGCGACCCGGACGCCGAGGACGTCACGTCCGAGGCGTGGCTGCAGATAGCCCGGGATCTCGAACGGTTCAGCGGGGACGCCGACCGGTTCCGCGGCTGGGCCGCCCGGATCGCCCGCAACCGCGCGCTCGACCACATACGGATGCGCGGCCGCCGCCCGGCGATAGGCGGCGACGAGGCCGAGCTCACCGGCAAGGCGGCCGAGTCCGACACCGCCGGTGAGGCCATCGAGGCCCTCTCCACCGGCGACACGCTCTCCCTCATCGCCCAGCTCCCGCAGGATCAGGCGGAGGCCGTGGTGCTGCGCGTCGTCGTCGGCCTCGACGCGAAGACCGCCGCGGAGACCCTGGGCAAGCGCCCGGGCGCCGTCCGCACGGCGGCGCACCGCGGTCTGAAGCGGCTCGCGGAGCTGCTCGGCGCGGATCCGGAATCAGTCGGCTCCCTGAGCTCGGTACCCCCACAACGCCCCCCGCACAGAGAACCGCGCACCCGCGCGGTGTCGTCCGCCGGTGTGACGCATACGTGTTCGCGGACGCAGAAGGACATGTGATGGCCGATGAGCAGTACAAGTGGTTGGACCGCGACGCGGCGGAACGACTGCTGCGAGGTGAGGCGCTCGAAACCGCCGACGCCGACACCCGCGACCAGGCCGACCGACTCGCCGAAGTACTGGGCGCGCTGACCGGCGAACCCACGCCGACCAACGACGAACTCCCTGGTGAGGCCGCCGCTTTGGCCGCCTTCCGCAAGGCGCGCACCGGCGGGTACGGCGAGCAGGCCGACGTCGGCCGCCGGGCCCGTACGCGCTCCGCGGCCACGTCCTCCCCGTCTTCCGTGTCCTCCGTGTCCTCCTCCTCCGAAGCGGACCTCATCCACCTCGGCCGTTCCCCCGCGGGCCGTCGCCGCCTCTCCCGCTGGGCCCGCCCGGTGCGCTACGGGCTGGCCGCCGCGCTGGCCGCCGGGATGATCGGCGGGGTCTCCGTGGCCGGGACCTCCGGCGTACTGCCGTTCGGAGGCGACGAACCGGAATCCGGCTCCACCGCGACGGCCGCCGTCACGCCGGACCGCCCGCTCCTCTCGCCGTCTCCCAAGGAGACGCCGGACGGCGGCGCCGACGCTCCGACGCCCGACGGCGGCACCGGAGGCCAGAGCGGCGAGGGTTCCTCCTCACGCGACGAGGCGCGCGGCGGCACGGGCCCGGGCAAGCGCCCCGGCTCCGACGGCGCCCGGCCGCAGAAGCGCTCCGAGCAGTGGTGGAACGGGGTCACCTCCGCCTGCCGCGACTACCGCGACGGCAAGAACCTGGACTCCGGCCGCAGGCGCAATCTGGAGGACGCGGCGAACGGCGCCGACATGAGCAAGTACTGCACGGCCATCCTGGGGAACGGGGGCGGCAGCGGCTCCGCGGACGCCCGGGAGGGCCAGGGAACCGGCCAGAACGGTTCCTCCGGTCAGGACGGGTTCGGCCAGGACAACACCGCCAAGGACGGCCAGGGCAACGACGACGAGGACGGCGACAGCCACCACGTCCGCCCGGGCCCGGGCACACACCGGGGCGGCGACGGCAAGGGCCACAACGGCGGCGGGCGTGCCGACCGCACGACCTTCACCCCGGCCCGGCCATGGGCGACACCGGCGCCTGCTCCAGCCCCGGCATCTGCTCCGGCACCGGGCCCGGACGCCAACGCCCGGCCCGCCGAGTCCACGTCTTCGTCACCTGCCTGACCTGCGACTTCGTGCCATCGTTCGGCCCGTCGCTCAGCTCCTGCCGTCCGGGTGTGACGTTTTCAGCCGTCCCAACGCAGTACTAAGCGAGCCGACTGGTCATCGGCCGACGCACGGAGCCGGGGTTCCCCCCGTACTCGCGGCTCTGTGCACAGTGGCGCGGGCGGGACACGTTCCCCCGGTCCCGCCCGCGCCCACGAACTCTCCGCGCCGCACGGCCGTCACCAGTAGACGACGACCTTGTCGCCGCTGCGCACCTGGGAGAACAGCGCCGCGATCTTCCCCTCGTCCCGTACGTTCACGCAGCCGTGCGAGGCGCCGTTGTACCCCGTGGCCGCGAAGTCCGATGAGTAGTGGACCGCCTGGCCGCCGCTGAAGAACATCGCGTACGGCATGGGCGTGTCGTAGAGCGTCGACACATGGTGGCGCGACTTGAAGCTGACGTTGAAGACACCCTCCCGGGTGGGCGTGTACTGCGAGCCGAAGCGCACGTCCATCGTCGAGACCGTCCGGCCGTCGACCATCCAGCGCAGGGTGCGGCTCGTCTTGCTGACGCACAGCACCCGGCCCGTCATACAACGCGGGTCCGGCTTCGCTGCCTGCTGGCCGCCCGACGCGTACAGCTCCCACTTGCCCGGTTCGCGCGTCATCCTCAGCAGCCGCTGCCAGGTCACGGAGTCCGTTCTCCCGGTCTTCGGCAGCCCCCGCTTCCCCTGAAAGCCCTTGACCGCGGTGACCGTCGAGGAGTCGTACGTCCCGGTCGGCCCCTCGAAGAGCCAGGCGACCTGACGCAGCCGGGCCTGCACCTCGCGTACGTCCCTGCCTTTGTCGCCCTTCGACCACAGCACCTTGGGCGTGGGTACGGGCGCGCGCGTCTCGGCGGGCTTCGAGGGCACCGCGGGCGCCGAGGGCTTGGCGTCGTCCGGGGCGCGGCTCGGCGCCGGCGACGTACGGGCCGGCGTCTCGGCGGGCGTACCCACCGCCTGGACGGTGCAGGCGCTCACCGCGGCGAGCGCCGCCACCGCCGCGACTGATCTCCACATGACGGTTGTACGCATCCGGACCCCCCGTTGCTCACCGATCCCCGATGTGCCCTGGCGGCACCCGAGACGTGCCTTGGTGCCCCATGAGATGTTTCCCGCGCGTGCCTGGTTGCGAACTACGGGGCATTGTTGTGAGCGGGGTCTCATCCAGGCTGTGAGCAAGCTCCCAGCCTGGGGCTCTCCACCGGCCGCACGGCCGCCGCTACAGTCCGTGGCGAGGGTCGGTCCGTACCAACGAGTCACTCAGCGGGAGGCACAACCATGGCGCGCGAGTCGGAGTCGGGACTGCCCATCGAGCCGGTATACGGGCCGGACTCGCTGGAGGGCTGGGACCCGGCGGACAAGCTGGGTGAGCCGGGCCAGTACCCCTACACGCGCGGCGTCTACCCGTCGATGTACACGGGCCGTCCCTGGACGATGCGGCAGTACGCCGGTTTCGGCACCGCCGTGGAGTCCAACGCCCGCTACAAGCAGCTCATCGCCAACGGCACGATGGGCCTGTCCGTCGCCTTCGACCTGCCGACCCAGATGGGCCACGACAGCGATGCTCCGATCGCGTCGGGCGAGGTCGGCAAGGTCGGTGTCGCCATCGACTCGATCGACGACATGCGGCTGCTGTTCGGGGGCATTCCCCTGGACAAGGTGTCCACGTCGATGACCATCAACGCGCCGGCCGCGCTCCTCCTGCTGATGTACCAGCTCGTCGGCGAAGAACAGGGCGTGGCGGCCGGGCAGTTGACGGGCACGATCCAGAACGACGTCCTCAAGGAGTACATCGCGCGCGGGACGTACATCTTCCCGCCCAAGCCCTCCCTCCGCCTGATCGCGGACATCTTCAAGTACTGCCAGACCGAGATCCCGAAGTGGAACACCATCTCGATCTCCGGCTATCACATGGCCGAGGCGGGGGCTTCTCCGGCGCAGGAGATCGCGTTCACGCTGGCGGACGGCATCGAGTACGTGCGCACGGCGGTCGCGGCCGGGATGGACGTGGACGACTTCGCGCCCCGCCTCTCCTTCTTCTTCGTCTCCCGCACGACGATCCTCGAAGAGGTCGCCAAGTTCCGCGCGGCGCGCAGGATTTGGGCGCGGGTGATGAAGGACGAGTTCGGCGCGAAGAACCCGAAGTCGCTGATGCTGCGGTTCCACACGCAGACGGCGGGCGTCCAGCTGACGGCGCAGCAGCCGGAGGTGAACCTGGTGCGGGTCGCCGTCCAGGGCCTGGCGGCGGTGCTCGGCGGCACGCAGTCGTTGCACACGAACTCCTTCGACGAGGCGATCGCGCTCCCGACGGACAAGTCGGCCCGCCTTGCGCTGCGTACGCAGCAGGTGCTGGCGTACGAGACGGACGTGACGGCGACGGTCGACCCGTTCGCGGGCTCCTACGTCATCGAGAAGATGACCGACGACGTGGAAGCGGCGGCCATTGAACTCATGGCCAAGGTCGAGGACTTGGGCGGCGCGGTCAACGCCATCGAGCACGGCTTCCAGAAGGGCGAGATCGAGCGCAGCGCGTACCGCATCGCCCAGGAGACCGACTCCGGCGAGCGCGTCGTGGTCGGCGTCAACCGCTACCAGCTCGACGAGGAGGAGCCGTACGAACCCCTTCGCGTCGACCCGGCCATCGAGGCCCAGCAGGCGGAACGCCTCGCCAAGCTCCGCGCCGAGCGGGACCAGGGGGCGGTGGACGCGGCGCTGGCAGCCATGAAGAAGGCGGCGGAGGGAGAGGACAACGTGCTCTACCCGATGAAGGACGCGCTGCGGGCTCGGGCGACTGTGGGCGAGGTGTGCAATACGTTGCGGGAGGTTTGGGGGGCTTACGTGCCTACGGATGCCTTCTGACCTGGGCAGTTACTCCGTATGGGTGATCGTGGGCGGAATCGGCCCGGCCTGGGCGACGCCCACTCGGGCCGCGTACGCCACCAGCCCCTCCGCCGTACGGCCCGCCCACCCGACGTGACCGTCGGGCCGTACGAGAAACACCCCGGTCCCGTACGCCTCGTACGACGGAATCCGGACGGTGGGGACGGAGAGCGTCGGCAGGCGCTCCTCCGTGCCGACCGTCAGCAGCGTCCAGTGCGGCCCCCGGAACGCGTCGAAGAGGCGTATCCCGTGTGCGCCGTGTACCTCGTGTGCGCCGCCGCCCACGCCGCCACTGATGCCGTCCGGTGCGCGGTCGCCGGCGTGGAGTGCGTCCTCCGGCAGGCCCTCCCGGGTCTCGACCGCCAGCGAGCAGCCCCGGTAGCCGAGTCCGAGCTGCTGCGTGGCCGCGCCGCGCCTGACCTCGCCCCGGTGGACCCGGGTGGACAGACCGAGCATCTCGGCGGCGACGGGCAGCCGTTCCTCCTCGTACGAGTCGAGGAGGGACTCGGGAGCCGCGCCGCGCAGGACAGCACCGAGCTTCCAGCCCAGGTTGTAGGCATCTTGGATGCTGGTGTTCAGGCCCTGCCCGCCCGCCGGTGAGTGGACGTGTGCCGCGTCGCCCGCGAGGAAGATCCGGCCCTCCCGGAACCGGTCCGCCATCGCCGCTCGCGGCCGGAAGTCGGAGGCCCAGCGCACCTCGGTCACGTCGTCAGGGGCGAGGTGGGTCCGCGTGGCGACCAGCTTCCGTATGCCGTCGAGGGAGAGGTCCGGCTCGGTGGCCGGGTCCTCGAAGCCGCCGACCAAGTTGCCGACCAGCTGGAAGTCGTCCGTGTGCGGCAGCGGGCAGATCGTCAGGAAGCCCTGGCCGTCGGCGGGCGGGAAGACGTGCCAGTTGTCGCGGTCGAGGCCGGTCACGCGGATGTCGGCGACCAGGGTCGGACTCGGGTCCACGGTCTCCCCGGTCATGCCGATGCCGAGCGCGCGGCGCACGGCCGAGCGGCCGCCGTCGGCGGCGACGGCGTAGCGGGCGCGGACCGGGGGACCCGAGGCGAATGACGCGGTCACGCCGTCCGCGTCCTGCGCGATCCCCACGAGCTCCCGTCCGAAGTCGATGCCCCCGCCCAGCTCCTCCAGGCGCGCGAGCAGGATCTCCTGCGTCCGCCACTGAGGCACCATCCACGGGCCGCCCGCGTACGGCTCCGCCTCCGTCGCCACGGTCTCGTCGAACATCCGGTGTTCGCCCCGGCGCTTCCCGTCCTGCCAGATCATCCCGACGGGGTACGTGCCGCCCGCCGCCCGTATCCCGTCCAGCACACCGAGGTCGTCGAAGACCTCCATGGTCCGCGGCTGGATCCCCTTGCCCCGCGAGCCCGGGAAGAGCCCGTCGGATCGTTCCACGACGACCGCCCGAACGCCGCGCCGGGCGAGGTCGGCGGCGAGTGCGAGGCCGGTGGGCCCGGCTCCCACAACCAGTACAGCAAGCTCCTTAACGCCGTTAAGTTCCATGCGCCGAGAATCCCCTTAACGGGGTTAAGCTGTCAAGGGGAAGCGCAGGAGGAAGCCAGGCGGAAACCGCCGGATAGGGTGCGGACGTGGCTGCCGGAAAGATCGACCGTGCGCGCGTGGCCGACACCGCGCTGCGACTGCTGAACGAGGTCGGCCTCGAAGGGCTCACCCTGCGGGCCATCGCCAAGGAACTGGACGTCAAAGCGCCCGCCCTGTACTGGCACTTCAAGGACAAGCAGGCGCTGCTCGACGAGATGGCGACGGAGATGTACCGGCGGATGGTCGCCGGTGTCCCGATCGCACCGGACGCCAACTGGCGGGAGCGGCTCCTGGCGGCCAACCGCGGCCTGCGCGCGGCGCTCCTCAGCTACCGGGACGGCGCCAAGGTCTTCAGCGGCTCCCGCTTCACGGGCACCGAGCACGCCGCCCAGATGGAGGAGAACCTGCGCACCTTCATGGACGCGGGGTTCACCCTCCAGCAGGCGGTACGCGCCACCACGACGGCGTACCTGTTCACGATCGGCTTCGTCACCGAGGAGCAGGGTGTGCGGCCCATGCCGGGGGAGCGCCGCGAGGGCTACGACATGACCGAACGCGCCGAGCTGCTGTCCGAGTTCCCCCTGTCGGCGGCCGCGGGCGCGGAGATCTTCGAGAGCTACGACGAGCACTTCGAAGAGGCGCTGTGGGTGCTGCTGACGGGGATCGAGACGCGTTACGGGATCAGCTAGCCGAGCCGATCGAAGACCGTCAGCGAGGTCTCGCCAGCGCCGAGCGCAGCCGTGGGGTCAACCGGTCCTCGACACAGCGGTTCAGCAGCCACGCCAGGGCCAGCATCGTCGCCGTCGTCAGCGGGAGGGTCACGTACGACGGGAGGTGCAGCCCCTGGTGGTAGGCCCGGATGGCGACCCAGCCCAGGTGTTCGTGGATCAGGTAGAAGGGGTACGTGAGCGCGCCCGCCACCGTCAGCCAGCGCCAGTTCACGCCGCTCAGCGCGCCCAGGGCGATCGCGGCGACCGCGAGGAAGCCGAGGGTGACCACGAGGATGATCCCGGTCGAGGTGCGGTACGAGAAGTAGTCCGGGTTGGGTGCGTGCCACAACTGCGCCACCGCGTAGTGCTGGCCGATCAGCCAGCTCACACCGACGATGCCCCAGGCGTACGCGTCGTGCCGGTCACGGTGGACCAGGTACAGGCCGATGCCGCCGATGAAGAACGGCGCGTACTCGGGCATCAGGACCAGGTCGAGCAGCGGTTCTCCCCCACCCTCGGCTCCGCTCGAGCGGGAGGTGCCCCCAGCCGACTGCGCGAGCGCGGCGGCAAGCGTCCAGCCCGCGCAGAACAGGATGACGCGCTGCCGGGTCGCGCCCGGCAGGACGACGCACAGCGCGAAGAGGGCGTAGAAGCGGATCTCCGCCCAGAGGGTCCAGCAGACACCCAACACCCGGTCCGCGCCCAGCGGTTGCTGCATGATCGTCAGGTTCACCAGCGCGTCGCTGGGTGAGACGGCCTTGTACGCGACCACCGGCAGCGCGAAGACCACCGTGACGAGGACGACCGCCGCCCAGTACGACGGCAGCAGCCGCGACGCCCGCGAGGCGAAGAACGAACGCAGAGTTCGTCCCCAGCCGCTCATGCAGATCACGAAGCCGCTGATGACGAAGAAGATCTGCACACCCAGGCAGCCGTACGCGAACCACTCGTGCAGCGTGGGGAATTGGAGCTTCGGGGAGGAACCCCAGGCCTGCGCGACCTCGCCGTCGCGGCCGCCGTAGTGGTAAGCGGCGACCATCAGCGCGGCGATCAGCCGTAGCCCGTCGAGCGCGCGCAGGCGTGGCACGCGCTTCTGGGGGACGATCCGGGGGGTGGGGGTGATGCGGGTGCCCGCCTCCGGAGAGGGCGTCGGGACGGGCGTCGACTCCACGGAACTCATCCCAGCGTTGCCCTCTTGATGGATCGGGCACGGCGGGCCACGCGTCTCACGGTCGCGTTGCGCGGGATGAAGGCCAACTGCGAGGGCACCGCGCCGGGCAGCCCCAGCGAGGTGAGGCGTCGGCGCTTGAAGTAACGCCAGGTGCGGTCGTTCAGACGCCGCGTCAGGTACTGCTCGGCGGCCGGTCGCAGACTCGGGTAGATCTTGGACTGCATCGCGTAGCCCACGGCCCGTACGAGATCGGTGAGTTGACCGGTGTCCATGCCGGGGCGCTGCTCGGTGACCGCGGCGCGGTCCGCCAGCTCGGGCAGCAGGGCGTCCACGATCGTGACCGGGACGCGGTTGCTGTTCTCGTACGGCGTGAGGCGTTCGAGGAGCGTCTCCGTGCCGATGCGGGCGACCGGCAGGCCGTACAGCGCGGACGCGGTGAGCAGTGCGGTGGAGAAGCAGCCGACGACCAGCGCGGGACGCATCCGCTGGTAGAGGACCTCGGCGAGGACCGACGTGTCGAGCACCGTGAGGTCGGCGCCGATCTTCTCGGCCTCCTGCTCCAGAGCGCGCGACCAGCGGGCCGGGGCACTGGGGTGCGGCTTGAAGACGACACGGTTGTGGCCGAGCTTTACGGCGCCCTTCAGCATCCGTACGTGCAGGTTCTCCTCTTCCTCGGCGGTGAGGATGCCGAGGGCGGAGAGGTACTGGCCGAGCAGCAGGGCCGGTTCGTCGATCGCGGGCAACTCGTCGCCCGTGTCCTCGAGTTCGGCGAGCACCTTCGAGAACGCGTCCGTGGGGACTATCTCCGGCTCGACACCGAACTCGGTGAGCAGCAGGGGCTTCAGGCCCGGCACCAGGTCGAGGTGGAGCACGCGGTCGATGCGGGTGCCGACCAGCGGGTCGATCTTGCTGCGGGTGGGGCCGTAACTCATCAGGCCGTCCGCGTAGACGGTGACGGGCGCGCCCATGAAGATCTGCGAGACGCCGAGCGCCGGGTTGACCTGGATCGACTCCACGGCCAGTTCGACGTCGTCGTCACCGAGCCCCCAGGCGAGCCGCAGATACCGCTCCCAGAGTGGGACGTCGTCGGGCCGCGGGGACCAACCGCCCGGGTGGTAAGGGGAGATGGTCTCGTTCCACGAGACCACGTCGTCGAAGCGGCCGCGCAACTGCTCGAAGCCGGGCATCCCGTCGATACCCGTGGCCGTCTCGGGCGTCGCCGCGTTGTTGGAGACGAGCAGGATGCGCCGGCCGGCGGGCCGGAAACAGTCGGCGTCCACGGCCGCGGCGAGCGTCGCCGTCCCGTACAGCGTCGACGCCATGAAAATCTGGGTGGTCACGCGGCCACCCCCGCGGAGACGGGACGGCGGCGCAGGCGGCGCAGGCGCGTCGCGCGCTGTACGTCCATGGAGTCGAGGGCGTCGTCGAGGACGTCCTGCGGCATGCGCCGCAAGGCGACGGCACTCATCGACTTCAATTTCCGTGCCACGGGTGGCTCGAACCTTTCGATGGATCCCAGGTGGTGGGAAATAATCGCACAGTAGGTCCGCACGGCCTTCGGGAGGAGTTTATCCGCGTCCCGGTCCTCTGCCGTTTCTCTTACCACCTGGTCGAATGCGCGGATGAAATCGAGCTGCCGGACGTCGCCGATCTGCGTCAGCGAGGAGGCGACCCCGCGCCGGTAGAACACGCCGAGCAGCCCCACCGTGGCGAACGACTCCGCCTCCCGGTGCAGCTTCCAGATCCAGGGCCGGTCCTCGGCGGTCCGCAACCCGTCGGTGAAGTGCAGTACGCCCCGTTCGACCAGCCGGCGGTGGTAGATGCCCGCCCACGCGTACGCGTAGTCGACGGACGTGGAGCGGTCGGCGGGCAGGATCGCGTCGCGCGGATTCAGCACGACACCCCGCCGCCCGTGCGGCACCCGGTGGATGCTGCGGGCCCGCGCGGTGCACTGGACATGATCGGTGCGGACGAAGTCGCAGCCCAAGTCCTCGATGCTGGCCAGGAGTTGCTCGTAATAGCCGGGGGCGAGCCAGTCGTCCCCGTCGAGGAACGTGAGGTACTCGCCGCGTGCCGCGTCGATGCCTGTGTTGCGTGCGGTGGCCAGCCCTCCGTTCTGCTCGTGTCTGACATGCACCGCACCCGGGAGCTCGCGCTCCGCGCGCGCGAGGATGTCCGGTGTCTCGTCGCGCGAACAGTCGTCGACGAGAATGAATTCGAAGTCCTCGCGTGCGTTCGCACGCAGGCTCTTCAGGGTGTCGGGTGCATATTGCTGCACGTTGTAGAACGGCACGATGACGGAGAGCTTGACCACCCATGCGACGTTAGGCGGCGGCCCGGCATTCGTCTTGACCGGTGGTGAGATGCCAGGTGAACGACGCGTGGCGGAATGGTGAACCCAGCCTATTCGTGCGCCGATCCGAGGCCGATTCCCCATTCGGCGATGTGCTGTTAACCCTTTGTTGTATTCCGGTTGGGCTGCTCATCGGAATGGCTTCCTAGCGTCTTGGACGTGCCAGCAAGTACCTCGAAGTCCCTGCGAGTTGCCGTTCTCGCCGATTCCGATACCCGGTGGAAATGGGGCGCGCTCACCGCGAACCGTATCGCACCGGCCGATTCGGACATCCGGCTCGACGGCTATCTCCTGCGTGGTCGTGCGACCCCGACCGCCCGCCAGCTCGAAGAGGTCGGCGTGCGCGCGGACTCGCTCCGCGAGGTCACGGCGGTCGAGTTCCTGCGGACCATGGGAGAAGAGGCGTACGACGTCCTCGTGCTCTCCCTCGTGGGCGGCGGAGTTCAGGCGATGCTGCACGGACTCTCGTACGCCTGGAAGGAGCGCGTCCGGCCGGAGCAGAGCAGGGCGGAGCGCGCGCAGCGGCCCGTCGTCGTCACCGGCTATGTCGGCGTCGTCTACGAAAAGCTCGCCGACGGGCTGCTGCTGCGGCACGGCGCGGACCTCGTCCTCGCCAACTCCCGCCAGGACGCGGAGCGTTTCACCGCCGTGTACGAGGGAGTGGGCGCCGACGCCTCGTCGGTGACCGAGGTCGCGCTGCCCTTCCTGGGCGGGGAGGCGTACTCCGGTGAGCACGACCCGTACACGGTCGTCTTCGCCGCGCAGCCCTCCGTGCCGGAGAGCCGCAAGGACCGTACATACCTGCTGGAGCGGCTCGTCGGGCACGCACGGCTGCACCCGGACCGCGAGGTCCTGCTGAAGCTGCGCTCCAAGCCGGGCGAGCACACCACGCACATCGAGGAGCAGCCCTACCAGCGGCTCGCGGAGCGGATCCCCGGCGGGCTGCCGGCCAACTTCCGCCTCGTGTACGGGCACATGGGCGAGGTCCTGGACCGTACGGACCTGCTGGTCACCATCAGCTCCACGGCGGCCCTGGAATCCCTGCACCGCCGCATCCCCACCGTCGTCCTGACCGACCTGGGCGTGCGCGAATCGCTCGGCAACCACCACTTCGTCGGCTCCGGGTGCCTCGCCTCCTGGGACCAACTCGACGCCGGGCACCGGCCGTCGCCCGACGAGTACTGGGTGGCCCGGCAGGGTGTCGCGGCTGGGGGCACCTCCCGGACGAAGTCTGGGGGAGGGGCGTACGAGACGGCCTTCGACGTGGCCCGCGAACGCATCGCGAAGCTGCTGAGCGAGGGCGAACTCCCGGCCCTCGCCCCCTACTACACGCCCGCGACCGCGCCCGGCTACCTGCCCGGCATCCTCGCCCGCCACCACCTCGGCCCCGACGGCAGCCCGCTGCCCGGTGCGCCCGCCGCCGACAGGGAGCCGGGCCCGGTCCGGCAGATCGTGCGCCGGGCGGCGCGCGGCGCCTACCGGCACGGCGTGCAGCGCGTGGCGCCGGTCATCCGGCGGATGGGCGAGCTGTGAGCGCCGCCGAGGCGGCGGGCGGCCGGGCTGTGAGCGCCGCCGAGGCGGCGGGCGGCCGAGCCGTGAACGCCCCCCAGACGGCGGGCGGCCGAGCCGTGAGCGTCCCGATCACCTCCCAAGGAGTAGAGCGAATGTCCAATTCGGAAGCGGGACAAGAAGCGGGACGAGCGGCATCGGTGCGTCGTGTGCTCGCGGTGATCCCCGCGCGCGGCGGCTCCAAGGGAGTCCCCGCCAAGAACCTCCTCCCCGTCGGCGGCGTACCGCTGGTGGCCCGCGCGGTGCGCGAGTGCCGCGCGACGCGCCTCGTCACGGATGTCGTGGTGTCCACGGACGACCAGGCGATCGCGGCCGCCGCCCGCGAGGCCGGCGCCGAGGTGGTGCTGCGCCCCGCCGCCATCGCGGGCGACACTGCCACCTCCGAGGCCGCCGTCCTGCACGCCATGGAGGCCCACGAGGCGCTGCACGGCTCCGCGGTCGACGTGGTCCTCCTCGTCCAGTGCACCAGCCCGTTCATCGTCCGCGAGGACCTGGACGGCGTCGTGCACGCGATCATCGGGAAGGGCGCGGACACGGCCCTGACCGTGGCACCCTTCCACGGCTTCGTTTGGCGCGACGGGGACGACGATCCCGCTGTCCCGGTGGCGGTCGACACCGCGCGCGCCGCCGTCGAGGGCGCCGCCGTCGAGGGTGGCACCGACACGCTGGTCGCCGGCAGGGAGACCAGCGGCGGCTACGGCATCAACCACGACAAGTCCTTCCGTCCGCGCCGCCAGGACCGCCCCCAGGACCTCCTGGAGACCGGCGCCGTCTACGGCATGGAAGCCACCGGCTTCCGCGCGGCCAAGCACCGCTTCTTCGGCCGCACGGAACTCGTCCGCACCGACCCCGCAAGGGTGTTGGAGATCGACGACCCGCACGACCTCGCCCGCGCACGGGCGTTGGCGCCCCTCTTCGACGCCAACCTCCCCCACTCTCCGCTTCGCTCGAGCGGGGGGACCCCCATGGGCGCCCTCCCGACCGCCGACGACATCGACGCGGTCGTACTCGACTTCGACGGCACCCAGACCGACGACAGGGTGCTGATCGACTCCGACGGACGGGAGTTCGTCTCCGTGCACCGCGGAGACGGACTCGGTATCGCGGCCCTCCGCAAGAGCGGCCTGACGATGCTGATCCTGTCCACGGAACAGAACCCGGTCGTCGCCGCCAGAGCCCGGAAGCTCAAGATCCCGGTCCTGCACGGCATCGACCGGAAAGACCTCGCACTGAAGCAGTGGTGCGAGGAGCAGGGCATCGCGCCGGAGCGCGTGCTCTACGTCGGCAACGACGTCAACGACCTCCCGTGCTTCGCCCTCGTCGGCTGGCCCGTGGCGGTCGCGAGCGCCCATGACGTCGTACGCGGCGCCGCACGCGCGGTCACCACCGTCCCCGGTGGCGACGGCGCGATCCGAGAGATCGCCAGCTGGATCCTCGGCCCCTCTCTCGACTCCCTCAACAAGTAAGGAACGGTTCCTGCCATGAGCAGCTCCATCAGCTCCATCTCCCGTCTGCGCGCGTTCGGTTCGAAGACGGCCGGTCCCGGCCAGCCCGTGTACATCACCGGCGAGATCGGCATCAACCACAACGGCGAGCTCGAGAACGCCTTCAAGCTGATCGACGCGGCCGCCGAAGCCGGCTGCGACGCCGTCAAGTTCCAGAAGCGCACCCCGGAGATCTGCACCCCGCGCGACCAGTGGGACATCGAGCGCGACACCCCCTGGGGCCGCATGACCTACATCGACTACCGCCACCGCGTGGAGTTCGGCGAGGACGAGTACCGCCAGATCGACGAGTACTGCAAGGAGCGGGACATCGCCTGGTTCGCCTCCCCGTGGGACACCGAGGCCGTCGCCTTCCTGGAGAAGTTCGACATCCCGGCCCACAAGGTCGCGTCCGCGTCCCTGACCGACGACGAGCTGCTGCGCTCGCTGCGCGCCACCGGCCGCACGGTCATCCTCTCCACCGGCATGTCGACGCCGAAGCAGATCCGGCACGCGGTGGAGGTGCTGGGCTCGGACAACATCCTTCTCTGCCACGCCACGTCGACGTACCCGGCCAAGGCCGAGGAGCTCAACCTCCGCGTCATCAACACCCTCCAGGCCGAGTTCCCGAACGTCCCGATCGGCTACTCCGGCCACGAGACGGGCCTGCAGACCACGCTGGCCGCGGTCGCGCTGGGCGCGACGTTCGTCGAGCGCCACATCACGCTGGACCGCGCCATGTGGGGCTCCGACCAGGCCGCGTCCGTGGAGCCGCAGGGCCTGGTCCGCCTCGTCCGCGACATCCGCACCATCGAGGCCTCCCTCGGCGACGGCGTCAAGAAGGTGTACGAGTCCGAGCTCGGCCCGATGAAGAAGCTGCGCCGCGTCACGGGTGTCGTCGCCGAGGCCGAGATCGCGGCGGCGGCGGGCGAGCCGGTCGCGGTCTGAGTCTTCCGAATCAGTCACCTCCGGTTCAGTCAGCTCCGGTTCAGTCAGCTCCGGTTCAGTCACCTCCGGTTCAGTCACCTCCGGTTCAGTCACCTCCGGTTCAGAGTCTCCGAGCCGGAATCAAGGGAAGCGACGGTCGTACGTCGATGAGTCCCCGCGCCGGGTCCACCGGCCCACAGCCTCCCGCCACCCTGGCTTTCGTCGAGAGCCCGGTGCAGCTCCTCAACGTCCTGGAGTGGGCGCACGCCCACGCCCTCAGGACGGCGGGCGAGCAGTCCGGACCCCCGGGTCCGGAGCTGGATGCCGGGGCGGCGGTCCCCGGCGCGGGGCTCACCCTCGTCGTCCTCTCGCCCACCGACCCGATGACCCGGGGCCAGCTGCGCCGCATGGCCGACCTGGCACGGGACGAGGGATACGCGGTCCGCTGGGAGGAGGCGCGCGGTGGTACGACGGCGCCCTTCCACACGGTGGGCGGCTTGGCGCCGCTGCTGCGCCGCGCGGAGCGGATCGTCATGGGCGACCCGTTCTCCCGCTACGTGCAGCTGCTGCTCAGCATCACCCGCGCCCGCGACCTGGTGGTCGTGGACGACGGCACCGCGACGATGGAGTTCGTCTCCCAACTCGCCCGCGGTGAACGCCTGGTGCGCTGGCACCGGCGCGGCGGCCGTCCCGGCGCCCGTGACCTGGTCTTCGCCCCGGTCTCGGCCCGGGCCCGCCGCCGTCTCACCCCCGGCGCCGGGCGCCAGGTGGAGGTCTTCTCCTCCATGCCGATCACCGAGACTCCCGAGGGCGTCCGGATAACGGCCAACGACTTCGCCTGGACCCGCGCCCGCTTCGGCCCGCCGCGTCTGACGAAGGGCGCCGACCTCGTAGGAACGTCGTTGGTGGAGACGGGAGTTGTGGATCCCGACCGGTATGTGGAAGCGGTGAAGGGTCTCGCCAAGACGTACGGCGCCACTCGGTACTTCGCCCACCGCCGCGAAAGCCCCGACAAGCTGCATCGGCTGGCCGTCGAGACCGGCCTGGAGATCGTCCGCCCGGAGCTCCCTCTGGAACTCATCGCCCGTCGCGGCCCGATCGGCCGCACAATCCTGAGCTTCCCGTCGACGGTGGTCCACACCCTGCCGCTGGCCCTCGTCGGTACGGAGGTCCGCGTCGCCGTCTGCGACATCGATCCGGCCTGGCTCACCGAGAGCGCCTCCCCGCGCGCTCAGGGGTTCCTTTCGGGGGTTACCGGGACGGCTCGGGGTGTGCATCGGCTTTCGACGGTTTCGGTTACCTGAGGGTGGCGGGGGGAGGGGCCCGCTGGGGCGGTGTGCGGTGTGCGGTGGTGAGGCGGAGGCTTTTGGGGCCGCCCGCTTCTGGCCAGTGTCGTGCTTCCGCGAGCCGAGTAAAGGGCGTTCCCTGCGGTCGCGTCGCCTGCGGCGATTCCTCCCCCACTCTCGGCTTCGCTCGAGCGGGGGGACCCCCATCGCTCCACCCTTGACTCGGCCCGCTCCAGCACGGGTGAGAAGCGAGCGGGCGGCCGGGAACGGTGGTGGCCTACGGGTCGGCCGAGGGAGCGGTGGGGAGGGAGGCGGGCCGGGGCTTGTCGGGCGCGGTCGCGTCTCGCCAGCACGCCGGGTCGGCTTGCGGCCGGTGGGTGCGTAGACGGCGCGGGCCGGTGCCGGTGGGGCCGGTGGGGCCGGTGGGGTTGGCAGCAGTAATTGGAAGCTTTGGGACGGGGTGGCTGGGGAAAGCCGCAGGTGGGGGGTTTGGGGAGTGTCCTGAACCTTCCAATCGCTGGTCGGGGTCGCGGGTGGGGGGTCGTATGCGTGGTATGCGTAGAGAGGCTCGTCCGGTTTGTGGGGTGGGGGCGGTGGTTGGAGGTTCCTTCGAAGGGGATCGGGGACCCGGTCCACCAGGATGGTCCAAGATCGATCGGGTGGAAAGGCGGGCGAGTGTACCCATCTCAGTTAAAATCTATGCGCCACGCGGACGGGATTTCTTCGCCTAACGGGTTGAAGTTTTGTTGATCGTGGGTCAGCGGGCCGTCGCGTCGCCCTACCCTTCAGAGGGTGAACCAACTGATGTACCGAGAGTCCGAGGCCGATACGCCTGGGGAAGCCGTGCTTCCCGGTGCGCTGCCCGAGGCGCTGCGCGCCGAACTCGTCGCGTTCCGTCGTGATCTGCACATGCACCCGGAGCTCGGCAATCAGGAGTTCCGTACCACCGCCGCCATCAAGGCGCGGCTGGAGCGGGCCGGTCTTCGGCCCCGGGTGCTCGCCATCGGGACCGGGCTCGTCTGTGACGTCGGTGAGCCGAACCCCGAGCAGCCGATGCTCGCTCTGCGCGCCGACATCGACGGGTTGCCCATTCCGGACACCAAGGCCGAGTGCGCCTATCGGTCGACCGTGCCCGATCGGGCCCATGCGTGCGGGCATGACGTGCATACGGCCGTTGTGCTGGGCGCCGGCCTTGTTCTCGCCGAGTTGCATGAGAAGGGGCTGCTCAAGCGGGCTGTGCGGCTGATCTTCCAGCCCGCGGAGGAAGTACTTCCCGGTGGCGCTCCTGACGTCATCGAGTCCGGGGCGCTTGAGGGTGTCGGGCGGATTGTCGGCGTTCACTGCGATCCGCGGGTTGATGCCGGGCGTATCGGGCTGCGGCACGGGCCCATCACCTCTGCCTGTGATCGGCTCGAGGTTTCGTTGGACGGGGCCGGAGGGCATACCGCGCGGCCTCATCTGACCACCGATCTTGTTACTGCTGCCGCCCGTGTTGTCACGGATGTGCCTGCCTTGGTCGCTCGGCGGGTCGATGCGCGGTCCGGGCTCGCGGTGACCTGGGGGCGTATCGAGTCCGGGCATGCCTGCAATGTGATTCCTCAGCATGCCGAGCTCTCCGGGACCGTGCGGTGCCTGGATCTTGAGTCGTGGCGGGCCGCTCCTGATCTTGTGCACGCCGCGATCGACGAGGTCGCCAATCTTTACCGGGCCAAGTCGGAGATCAACTACATCCGTGGGGTTCCGCCGGTCGTCAATGAACCGGACACGACCGATCTGCTGCGCGACGCGATGATCGCGCGGCGTGGGGCCCAGTCGGTGGAGGACACCGAGCAGAGTCTGGGCGGTGAGGACTTCTCCTGGTACCTGGAGCGCGTGCCCGGTGCCATGGCCCGGCTGGGCGTGCGTAAGCCCGGGGAGCGGACCGTGCGGGATCTGCATCAGGGGGACTTCGACGCCGACGAGTCGGCGATCACGGTGGGGGTGGAGCTCTTCACCGCGGCGGCCCTCCTCGACGCCGGGATCTGACGGGCGAGGGCGCGGCGGACCGCTCTGGCCGCGTCCTCGACTCCGCCGCAGTAGCGTGGTGGACAGTTCGTTGGTAACTACTCAATGGTTGATAAATGTCACGCTCCGCATGTGGAGTGTGGCGCCCGCGGTGGGCGTTGTATCCCCAGGTGCGCCTTTCGAGCCCACGGTTCACAAGGACGTAACCGGCCATCGGCACGAATGGATAACGGCCAGGCGATACCCCGTTCCCTCAGAGGTCTACGCGCGTTACTGTGCGCCGAACTCAGCACCCACTGCGGGGCTTGGAGAATGGGGAACTTCAGATGCGTCGGATATCCAGCCTGACCCGCGTCGCGGTGGGGGTCGCGTCGCTCGCACTCGCGGCCACAGCCTGCGGCGGCACAAGTGACGAAGGCACTGGCAGCAGCGAGACCGCCGAGGGTGGCAAGGGTCTTGCCATCGCATACGACGTCGGTGGCAAGGGCGACCAGTCCTTCAACGACGCCGCGTACTCGGGCCTGGAGAAGGCGAAGAAGGAGTTCGGCTACGAGACCGCCGACATCGAGCCCACCGAGGGCGAGACCGACTCCGACAAGGAGCAGCGTCTGGTCTCGCTGGCCAAGCAGGGTTACAACCCGGTCATCGGCGTCGGGTTCGCCTACGGCCCCGCGCTGGAGGCCGCCGCCAAGAAGTACCCGAAGGTCACCTTCGGCATCGTGGACTCCGTGGTCGAGGGCGACAACGTGGCGTCGCTCGTCTTCGCCGAGCAGGAGGCCTCGTACCTCGCCGGTGTCGCCGCCGCCAAGGCCACCAAGACCAACACCGTCGGCTTCGTGGGCGGTGTGGACATTCCGCTCATCCACAAGTTCGAGGCGGGCTACAAGCAGGGCGTCGCGGACACCAACGCCAAGGTCAAGGTCCTGTCGCAGTACCTGACGCAGACCGCCGAGGAGGGTGGCTTCTCCAGCCCCGACAAGGGCAAGGCCGCGGCCGAGGGCCAGCTGGAGAAGAACGCGGACGTCGTCTACCAGGCCGCCGGCCTGTCCGGCCAGGGCGTGATCGAGGCCGCCGCCAAGGAAAAGAAGTGGGCGATCGGCGTCGACTCCGACCAGTACGAGCAGGAGGCGCTGGCCGCCTACAAGGACTACATCCTGACCTCGGCGCTCAAGGACGTGGGCGGTGCGGTGTACTCGCTCGCCAAGTCCGTTGAGGACGGCAAGCCGCTGGCCGGTGTGCAGACCTTCGACCTGAAGGTGGACGGCGTCGGTCTCGCCGAGAGCAACCCGAAGATGGCGGAGATCGCCGGCCTCACCGACGCCGTGGCCAAGGCCAAGGCGGGCATCATCGACGGCTCCATCAAGGTCAAGACCGAGTAGTCGAGCAGTGACGTTGAGCGGGCGGACATCCAGTGGGTGTCCGCCCGCTCTTGTGTGTTCTGTGCAGGTCATCCACGGACTGCGGGTCTTTGCGGTCGGCAAGCCCGCGCCCCGCCGGCGGGAGGCCTCGGGCACAGCCGCATAACAAGGTGGACAGGAGGGGTTCTCTAGTTGGTCTACGCGCGTTAATCTGCGGCGAAGCCAGCGTCGAGGTGTTCTGCCAGACGCTTGTACGACAGGAGCACAACACATGCGCCGGGTTCCCCGCATCGCGCTAGCAGGCGCGGCGGTCACCTCTCTCGCCCTCGCCCTCTCCGCCTGTGGCGGCACGTCGACCTCCGCCGGCTCGTCGGAGTCGAACGGTGACAAGGGTCTTGCCATCGCGTACGACGTCGGCGGCAGGGGTGATCAGTCCTTCAACGACGCCGCGTACGCGGGTCTGGAGAAGGCGAAGGGTGAGTTCGGGTACGAGACCGCCGACATCGAGCCCACCGACGGTGAGACCGATGCCGACAAGGAGCAGCGGCTGGTCTCGTTGGCCAAGCAGGGGCACAACCCGGTGATCGGTATCGGCTACGCCTACGCGCCGGCCGTCAAGGCGGCCGCGGAGAAGTACCCCGACACCACCTTCGGCATCGTCGACGACTCCACGATCGAGGCGAAGAACGTCGCGGACCTGGTCTTCTCCGAGCAGGAGGCCTCGTACCTCGCCGGTGTCGCCGCCGCCAAGGCCACCAGGACCAACACCGTCGGGTTCGTCGGCGGTGTGGACATCCCGCTCATCCACAAGTTCGGGGCGGGCTTCGCGCAGGGCGTCAAGGACACCAAGCCCGGTGTCGAGGTCCTGTCGCAGTACCTGACGCAGACCGCCGAGGAGGGTGGCTTCTCCAGCCCCGACAAGGGCAAGACGGCGGCCGAGGGTCAGATCGAGAAGAAGGCGGACGTCGTCTACGCGGCGGCCGGTCTGTCCGGTCAGGGTGTCATCGAGGCCGCGGCCACCGACCAGGTGTGGGCGATCGGTGTCGACTCCGACCAGTACAAGCAGGAAGCCCTCAGCAAGTTCAAGGACTCCATCCTGACCTCCGCGACGAAGGACGTCGCGAAGGCGGTGTACAACCTTTCGAAGTCGGTCGAGGACGGCAAGCCCGAGACCGGTATCGTCAGGGGCGATCTGGAGTCCGGTGAGGTCGGCCTCGCCGAATCCAACCCGAAGTTCAAGAGCGACACCGCGATCCAGGAAGCCGTAGCGGCGGCCAAGGAGAAGATCATCAGCGGCGAGATCAAGGTCAAGACAAGCTGACCAGCAGTACCTCAAGAGCAGCCATGCGGCTTCGGGGAAGTGCGGGTGCGTTCCGGAGCCGCCTGGTAACCACGGGGTTACGTCCGCTCAATGGGGTGCAGGGAGTCTGGCTCCTTGTATCCCGTTCTCGCGAGACAACGCCCCTCATGTTGCCGTAGGGGCGCTACGCGCGTAGACGACCCCCTTTCCTCAGGAGAGTGCGCCATCAACGCGTCAAGCAGCCCTCCGGCCGGCGCGGTCAACGGTCAGGTGACCGCAGTCGAACTCGCCGGGATCACCAAACGGTTCCCCGGCGTCGTGGCCAACCACGACATCCACCTCAGCGTCCGTAAGGGCACGGTCCACGCCCTCGTCGGCGAGAACGGTGCCGGCAAGTCGACGCTGATGAAGATCCTCTACGGCATGCAGAAGCCGGACGAGGGCACCATCGCCGTCGAGGGCGAGCAGGTGACCTTCCACAGTCCCGCCGACGCCATCGCCCGTGGCATCGGCATGGTCCACCAGCACTTCATGCTCGCCGACAACCTCACGGTCCTGGAGAACGTCGTCCTGGGCAGCGAGAAGTCGTACGGCATCGGCGGCAAGGCCCGCCGTAAGATCCTCGAGCTCTCCGAGCGGTACGGCCTCGGGGTACGCCCCGATGCCCTGGTCGAGGCGCTCGGCGTCGCCGACCGCCAGCGCGTGGAGATCCTCAAGGTCCTCTACCGCGGCGCACGGATCCTCATCCTCGACGAGCCCACCGCGGTCCTCGTGCCGCAGGAGGTCGACGCGCTCTTCGCCAACCTGCGCGAGCTCAGGGCCGAGGGCCTGTCCGTCATCTTCATCTCGCACAAGCTGGGCGAGGTGCTGTCGGTCGCCGACGACATCACGGTGATCCGCCGGGGCACGACGGTCGGTACGGCTGTGCCGTCCCAGACCACCCTGCGCCAGCTCGCCGAGCTGATGGTGGGCAGCGAGCTGCCCACCCCGGAGACCGCCGAGTCCACGGTCACCGACCGGCCGGTGCTGACCGTCGAGGACCTGCGCCTGGTCGCCCCGGGTGGCAAGGCCCTCCTGGACGACATCAGCTTCACCATCCACGCCGGCGAGGTCCTGGGCCTGGCCGGCGTCGAGGGCAACGGTCAGACCGAGCTGATCGAGGCGCTCATCGGCCTCAAGGGCGCCGACTCCGGCGCCATCACCCTGGCCGAGGAGGAGATCACCTCCTGGGGCACCCGCAGGCGCCGCGAGCAGGGCATCGGCTACATCCCCGAGGACCGCCACCGGCACGGACTGCTCCTGGAAGCCCCCCTCTGGGAGAACCGCATCCTCGGCCACGTCACCGAGAAGCCCAACGCGAAGGGCATCTGGCTCGACATCAAGGGCGCCCAGGCGGACACGCGCCGGATCGTCGAGTTGTACGACGTCCGCACGCCCGGCATCGACGTCACCGCGGCCTCCTTGTCCGGCGGAAACCAGCAGAAGCTGATCGTCGGCCGCGAGATGATCCACAAGCCGCGCTTCCTGATCGCCGCCCACCCCACCCGCGGTGTGGACGTCGGCGCGCAGGCCGCGATCTGGGACCTCATCCGCGAGGCCCGCCGCGAGGGCCTGGCCGTCCTGCTGATCTCCGCCGACCTGGACGAGCTGATCGGCCTCTCCGACACGCTCCGGGTGATCTACAACGGCAAGCTGGTCGCGGACGCCGATCCGGCGACCATCACTCCGGAGGAACTCGGTTCGGCCATGACCGGCGCCGCCTCCGGCCACCTCGAGAACGAAGAGCTCGTAGAGCAGCTCGAAGAGCAGGCAGAGCTCGAGGAGCAGGCAGAGCTCGAAGAGCACGCCGAGACCCCGGCAGACGCCCCGGAAGACGAGGCCCGCTGATGAAGAAGTTCGACAAGGAGCGCCTGCTCCTCGCGGTGGCCGGACCGGTCATCGCGCTCGCCGTGGCCTTCGTCCTGAGCGCGATCGTGCTGGTCGCGTCGGGCAAGAACCCCGTCGAGCCGTTCACGATCATGTTCGAGCAGGCCTCGTTCTCCGACGTTCAGGTCCGGATCATCAACCAGGCGTCGATGTACTACATCGCGGCCCTCGCGGTGGCCATCGGCTTCCGGATGAACCTGTTCAACATCGGTGTCGACGGCCAGTACCAGCTCGCCGCCATGATGGCCGCGATCGTCGGCGCCCACGCGAACCTGCCGGCGGCTCTCCAGATCCCGCTGCTGCTCCTCACCGCGATCTTCACCGGCGCGTTCTGGGCCGGCATCGCCGGTGTCCTCAAGGTCACCCGCGGCGTCAGCGAGGTCGTCGCGACGATCATGCTCAACGCGATCGCGACCTCCGTCATCGCCTACTTCTGGCTGCCCAGCGTCTTCGGCGTCAAGGTCGGCAACAACAACACCACCGGAGAGATGCACGAGTCCGGCTGGGTGCCCGGCATCGACATGGGCGCGGCCGGCGAGATCTACGGCCTGGTGATCCTCGCCGTGCTGCTCGGCATCGGCTACTGGGTCGTCCTCAACCGCACCCGCTTCGGCTTCGACCTGCGCGCCTCGGGCGCCTCCGAGTCGGCCGCCGCGGCCAGCGGTGTGAACCCCAAGCGCATGGTGCTCACCGCCATGCTGCTCTCCGGCGGCCTGGCCGGCCTCGCGGGCCTGCCGATCCTGCTCGGCGACGCGCACACCTACAACCTGAACTTCCCCACCGGCATCGGCTTCCTCGGCATCGGCATCGCCCTGCTCGGCCGCAACAACCCCACGGGCATCGCCTTCGCGGCCCTGCTGTGGGCCTGGCTCGACAAGGCCTCGCCCGAGCTCGACTTCCACGACTACGACAAGGAGATCGCGGTCATCATGCAGGGCCTGATCGTGCTCTCGGTCGTCGTCTCGTACGAGGCCGTGCGCGAGTGGGGTCTGCGCCGCCAGCAGCGCCGCGTCGGCGCCGAACTCGCCGCGGGCAACGTCCTCGGCGCCTCCTCCGACCACAACACCGAGAAGGAGGTGGCCGGCCGATGACCACCGTGACCGACCTCAACCAGCCCACACTGCAGCCCGCGGCGCCCAAGGGCCGCCGACTGACGCTCTCCGTCCTCCTGCTGATCATCGCGGGCGGCCTGGCGCTGACCTCGATCGTCCGCATCATCACCGGCGCCGACGGCATCACGAACGTCAGCCAGATGTCCACGGCGCTCCAGCTGGCCGTCCCGATCGGCCTGGCAGGTCTCGGCGGTCTGTGGGCCGAGCGCGCGGGCGTCGTCAACATCGGCCTCGAGGGCATGATGATCCTCGGCACCTGGTTCGGCGCCTGGGCCGGCTACCAGTGGGGTCCGTGGACCGGCGTCCTCGTCGGCATCATCGGCGGCTGCGTCGGCGGTCTGCTGCACGCGATCGTCACGATCACCTTCAACGTCAACCACATCGTCTCCGGTGTGGCCATCAACATCCTTGCCCTCGGCGCCACCCGCTACCTCGCCCCGCTCGCCTTCGAGGGCGTCACCGGTGGCACCGCCAAGCAGTCCCCGCCGGTCGAGTCCCTCGGCAATTTCACGGTGCCCGGACTCTCCGACGGGCTCGCCGACCTCAACGACAAGGGCTGGTTCTTCGTCTCGGACATCGCCGGCCTGCTCGGCGGCCTCGTCACCAACGTCTCCTGGCTGACCCTGATCGCCGTCGCCCTGATCCCCGCCACCTGGTGGATCCTGTGGCGTACCTCCTTCGGCCTGCGTCTGCGGTCCTGCGGCGAGAACCCGGTCGCGGCCGAGTCGCTCGGCGTCAACGTCTACAAGTACAAGTACGTGGCCGTGATCATCTCCGGAGGGCTGGCCGGCCTCGGCGGCGTCTTCCTGTCCATCGTGGCCAACCCCTTCTACCTGGAGGGCCAGGTCAGCGGCCGCGGCTACATCGGCCTCGCCGCGATGATCTTCGGCAACTGGATGCCGGGCGGACTCGCCATCGGCGCGGGCCTGTTCGGCTACACCGACAGCCTCAACCTGCGCGGCGGCGCCGCGAACGTCCACGCGCTGCTGCTGCTCGGCGCCATATTGCTGGTCATCGGCGCGATCTGGCTGGTGGTCAAGAAGAAGTACGTGCCCGCCGTGATCACCCTGGCCGTCGGCGCGCTGGTGTTCACCTGGTACTCCCTCACCGACGAGGTGCCGAACCAGGTCGTCTCCGCCACGCCGTACGTCATCACGCTGCTCGTCCTCGCCCTGTCGGCGCAACGCCTGCGGATGCCGAAGGCGGACGGCATGCCGTACCGGCGGGGGCAGGGCAAGTGACGTCCGCGGGTGACGTCGACTGGGAGGCGCTGCGGGAGGTGGCCCGCGAGGCCATGTCCCGTGCGTACGCCCCGTACTCGGGCTACCCGGTCGGCGTCGCGGCCCTGGTCGACGACGGCCGGGTGATCTCCGGGTGCAACGTCGAGAACGCCTCGTACGGGCTCGGTCTGTGCGCCGAGTGCGGACTCGTCTCGCAGCTCCAGAACACCGGAGGCGGCCGGCTGACGCACTTCACCTGCGTCGACGGCCGGGGCGAGATCCTCGTGCCGTGCGGCCGCTGCCGCCAGCTGCTGTACGAGTTCGGGGGCCCGGGCCTGATCCTGGAGACCCCGGCCGGGCTCCTGCCGCTCTCCGAGATGCTGCCGCAGGCCTTCGGGCCCGACCATCTCACCAAGTAACTCACCTAGCTCTTGTGCGGCCCCTCCGGTCTGCTCTGCTTGTTCGGAGGGGCCGCTGCTCTTGGAAGGAAAGCCATGGCCATGGACGCCGTCTCCGTCATCCGCACCAAGCGGGACCGCGGTGAGTTCAGCGACGAGCAGATCGACTGGGTCATCGACGCCTACACGCGCGGCGAGGTGGCCGACTACCAGATGGCCGCCCTCAATATGGCGATCCTGCTCAACGGCATGAACCGCCGCGAGATCGCCCGCTGGACCGCCGCGATGATCGACTCCGGCGAACGCATGGACTTCTCGGCCCTGTCCCGCCCGACCGCCGACAAACACTCGACGGGCGGCGTGGGCGACAAGATCACGCTTCCGCTGGCGCCGCTGGTGGCCGCCTGCGGCGCGGCTGTCCCGCAACTCTCGGGCCGCGGTCTCGGCCACACCGGCGGCACGCTGGACAAGCTGGAGTCGATCCTGGGCTGGCGCGCACTCCTGTCGAACGAGGAGATGCTCTCCGTACTGGACGAGGTCGGCGCGGTGATCTGCGCGGCGGGCGACGGCCTGGCCCCGGCGGACAAGAAGCTGTACGCACTGCGGGATGTCACCGGCACGGTCGAGGCGATCCCGCTGATCGCTTCCTCGATCATGTCGAAGAAGATCGCGGAGGGTACGGGCTCGCTGGTCCTGGACGTGAAGGTGGGGACGGGCGCCTTCATGAAGACGATCGCGGACGCGCGTGAACTCGCTTCCACGATGGTCCAGTTGGGCACGGACCACGGGGTGAAGACGATCGCGCTCCTGACGGACATGTCGACCCCGCTGGGCCTGACGGCGGGCAACGCCCTCGAGGTCCGCGAGTCGGTGGAGGTCCTGGCGGGTGGAGGTCCTTCCGACGTCGTCGAACTGACCCTCGCCCTGGCCCGCGAGATGCTCGACGCGGCGGGCGTGAAGGACGCCGACCCCGCGAAGGCGCTGGCGGACGGTTCGGCGATGGACGCGTGGCGCCGCATGATCGCCGCCCAGGGCGGAGACCCGGACGCCCCGCTGCCCACCTCCCGCGAGCAGCACGTGGTGAAGGCCTCGTCCTCGGGCGTCCTGACCCGCCTCGACGCCTACGACATCGGCATCGCCGCCTGGCGCCTCGGCGCGGGCCGCGCCCGCAAGGAGGACCCGGTGCAGGCCGGAGCGGGCGTCGAGATGCACGCCAAGCCGGGCGACACGGTGACCGAGGGCCAGCCCCTGCTGACCCTGCACACGGACACTCCGGAGCGCTTCGAGTACGCGCTGGAGGCGGTGGAGGGTTCGTACGACATCGGGGCGGCGGGCACGGACTTCACGGCTGCGCCGGTGGTGCTGGAGCGTATTGCCTGAGCTGGAGTTTTCCCATTCGGGTGAACGGGATCGGTGGACCTGCACCGGTCCCGTTCGGCATGCTGGGATCGGTGACGCACCGATTGGAGACCGCCATGAGCGCACTCAGCGTCGAGTCCGAGCCCCCGGGGGGCTCGGACTGGGACGAGATCGTCCGTGTCTGGGAGGAGACGGATGCTCCCGAGGGCAGCAAGGTGGAGATCATTGAAGGGGTCGTCACCGTGTCGCCGCCGCCGTCCGAAGAACACAATGACACCGCCGAGTTGCTGCAAGAGCGGCTTTACGGAGCGATCCCTGCCGACTGCAACTGGGGCATCTACCAGACGCTCGGCCTGACTCTCCCGGAGACGTCCAACGTGTTCGTGCCGGACCTGTGCGTTGTGCCGAGGCCTGCCCTGCGCCGCGGGATGCCAGTGCACGCAAGTGAGGCCGAACTGGTCGTCGAAGTCACGTCCCGAAGCAACGCCAACCACGACCGCATCAAGAAGACCCGCGGTTATGCCCTGGCTGGAGTTCCGCTCTACCTCCTCCTAGACCCCTGGCACTCGGGTCGCCCCACAGCGACGCTCTACGGAGAACCGGAGAATGGCACATACCGAGTCCTCGCCTCGGTGGAATACGGCGAGGAGCTGGCGCTACCTGCACCGTTCAAACTGGTCTTGGACACAGGCATCTTTCCCGTCAGCTGAAGCACTCGGTCTGGTCACCCCAACAACGCCGCGACAATCACCAACACCGGCACCGCCAACATCGTCGACAGCAGGATCGACTCCCGTGCCAGCACCTCGCCGATCCGATAGCGCGAGGCGTATGTGAAGAGATTCTGCGCGGCGGGCAGCGCCGAGGTGACGACCACGTCCAGCAGCGGCGCCCCGTGCAGGCCGAAGACGCCCGCCGCCAGCGCCCAGGCGACCAGGGGCTGACCGACGGACTTCAGGGCGACCGACAGCAGCACCGGAGCCCGGTCCGGGCCGCGGCCCGGCATCGTGCTCCCGCAGAGCGAGATACCGAAGGCCAGCAGGACCGCGGGGACCGACATGTTGCCGATCAGGGTCAGCGGGTCCAGGACCGGACCCGGGACGGTCAGCCCGCTCGCCGAGACGGCCACCCCGGACAGGGAGCCGATGCCGATGGGGTTGCGCACGGGGGCGGTCACCCGCTGCCACAGGGAGGCCTTCTCGCCCGGCCGCGACAGGTCCAGGATCGTCAGCGCGACGGGCGTCATCACGATCTGCTGGAACAACAGCACCGGCGCCACGAGTGACGCGTCCCCCAACACGTACACGGCGATCGGGATGCCCAGGTTGCCCGCGTTGACGTAACTGGAGCACAGCGCGCCGATCGTCGTGCGGCCCACACCCCAGCGGCGTACGGCACCGACCGCGACGAACACACCCGCGACCGCGAACGTACTGATCGCCGTCACCAGCAGCCGGCTGGAGAGGATCACCGACAGGTCGGCCTGCGCGAGGGTGGTGAAGAGGAGGGCGGGCGTGGCCACGTGGAACGCGAGCTTGGTCAGCACCTCCCGTCCGTTGTCCCCGAGATAGCCCCGGCGTCCGATCAGATAGCCGACGCCGATGACGACGGCGATGACCGCGAAGCCGTTCAGCACCCCTTGCACGGCACCTCCTGGAGCCCCCGGGGCTGTCCGGGGACGGGGCGGAGGCGGGCGTCGGGTATCCGTACGGGTGCTGATTCATGGGGCATACACCAAACCCTCTGGGGTAGGGCCTCCCCAGGTCAATGTGACTTTGACCGGCGGGACTTCGCGCCGGGCGAGTGCGGAGCGAGTGCCAGAGGAGTGCGGAGCGAGTGTGCGGCGAGCGCTCAGTGCGTGATCGGCGCACGTGATCGGTACACGTGTTCAGCGCACGCTCCGCGACCGCCCAGCGATGAGTTCCGCGCCGCCGCCCGGTCTACCGCTCGTGGACGCCATGACACCCGCTGTATTCGTACTGTCCGGTCCCGTCACCCGTGACGAGGTGCCGAGGCTGTGCGAGGACCTGCGCGCGAAGCTGGAGAGCAGCGGAGCCGGTGTCGTGATCTGCGACGTCGCGGGCCTCGGTCCACCCGGCCTGACCACCGTCGATGTGTTGGCCAGGCTCGAGCTCACCGCCCGCCGTGCCGGAGGCCGGATCAGACTGCGCGACCCCGACCCGGCCCTGCGCGCGCTACTCGCTCTGGTCGGCCTCCGCTTCGAGGTGGAGGGGCAGCCCGAACAGCGGGAACCAGCGCTTGGTGTCGAGGAAGCAGTGGAACCCGGCGATCCGGCCCTCTGATATCTCCAGCACCTGAACCGCCCACGGCGTGAACCCGCCCGTGTCCGGATCCGGCTTGTACTGCGCGAAGCCGGGCAGACCGTTGACCGCGACCGGCACCAGGCGCGAGTTCGCACACGGGGCGCCCAGCGTCGTCATGAAGCCCGTGATGTCCTCGGGCCCGGTCAGCCACAGATCGAAAGGCGGCATCGTCATCACCGCGTCCTCATGCAGCAGGGCCGTCAACGCCGTCATGTCGTACCCCTCGAACGCCGCCACATAGCGCTCCAGGAGCTTCTGCTGCTCCTCGTCGAGCGGGTCGGAGGTGGCGCCCTCCACGGCGGCTCCGTCGCGCTCGGCGAGCGTCGCGCGGGCCCGCTGGAGCGCGCTGTTCACCGACGCGACCGTCGTGCCGAGCAGCTCGGCGACCTCGCTCGCCTTCCACGCCAGGACCTCGCGCAGGATGAGCACGGCCCGCTGCTTGGGCGGCAGTTGCTGCAGGGCGGCCATGAAGGCGAGCCGCACCGACTCCTTGGCCACCGCCGCCTCCGCCGGGTCGCTGGGCGTGGGCAGCACGCGCCCGTCGGGCATCGGCTCCAGCCACGTGTTGTCCGCGCGCGGGGTCAGCGCCGCCTGCGCGAGCGGCGTCGAGTCCGTCAGGTCCATGGGGCGGGCCCGCTTGTTGCCCGCCGTCAGCATGTCCAGGCACACGTTCGTCGCGATCCGGTACAGCCACGAGCGCATCGAGGAACGGCCCTCGAACTTGTCGTAGCTGCGCCAGGCGCGCACCAGAGTGTCCTGGACCGCGTCCTCCGCCTCGAAGGACGAGCCGAGCATGCGGTAGCAGTACCCCGTCAGCTCGACCCGGTGTTTCTCAAGCCGGACATCGAGGTCCGTCGTCGTCGCCGTACCGTCGCTCATAGCCAACCCACCCCTGTGGCCTTGTCACGTCGTGGCCGTCGTCGCCCCATTGCGGCGCCGGCACTTCGGAAGCTACCGCAGCCCACTGACAATGGCCCCCCGAGACGGAAAAGGTGCAGGTCAGGACAGTTTCTGTCCTGACCTGCACCCGTACGTTCGAAAGCCCGTGCCCAGTGTCACCGGACACTGACACTCAGTGGTGCAGCGCCACCAGCCGCCGCTCCACCCGGGCCGCGTGCGACCCGACCACCGTGATCGCCACGACCCCGACCACCGCCAGCAGCCCGAGCGCCACCGTCCCGGCCCAGCCGCCCGAGTGGAAGGCGATCGCGCCGAGCGTGCTGCCCGCACTGGAGCCCACGTAGTACGCGGACTGGTAGAGCGCCGAGGCCTGGGCGCGGCCCTCCTTCGCGGTGTGGCTGACCGAGGAGGACGCGACCGCGTGGCCCGCGAAGAAGCCCGCGGTGATCAGGACGAGCCCGAGCAGGACGATCGGCAGGGAGTCGGCCAGCGAGAGCAGCAGACCGAAGGTCGTCGTACCGCCCGCCAGGTACAGCGAGCCGCGCCGGCCGAGGCGGCCCACCAGCCTTCCGGCCGTCGAGGCGGAGACCGTACCGACGAGGTAGACCAGGAAGATCGAACCGATGATGCCCTGCGGAAGCGAGAACGGGGCGTCGGTGAGGCGGTAGCCGATCACCGTGTAGACGGCGCCGAACACCGTCATGAACAGCGCGCCGATCGCGTAGAGCCTGCACAGCAGCGGGTTCGAGAGGTGGCCGCGGACCGTGCGGGCCAGCACCCGCGGCCGCAGCGAACCCGGCTTGAAGTGCTTCGGCGCCGGCAGCAGCAGCCGGAAGGCCACCGCGCAGCCCACCGCGACCAGCCCGATCGTCCCGACCGCGACCCGCCAGCCCCACTCCTGCGCGACCCAGCCGGTGATGACGCGGCCGCTCATCCCGCCGACGCTGTTGCCCGCCACGAACAGTCCGATCGCGGTGATCAGCGCCTTCGGCCTGACCTCCTCCGCCAGATACGCCGTCGCCGAGGCCGGCAGTCCGGCCAGCGCCGCGCCCTGCACCGCCCGCAGCGCGATCAGCGCGCCGACCGACGGGGCGAAGGGGACCAGCAGACCGACCGTCACCGCGATCGCCAGGGACCACGTCATCAACGTACGCCGCCCGAACCGCTCCGACAGCGCGCTCAGCGGCAGCACGAACAGCGCCAGCGCGCCGGTCGCCCCGGACACCGTCCAGCTCGCCGCGCTCGCCGTCACCCCGAAGTCCTCGGAGATCAGCGGGAGCAGGGCCTGCGTGGAGTAGAGGAGCGCGAACGTCGCGACGCCCGCGAGGAAGAGGGCGAAACTCATCCGGCGGTAGCCGGGGCCGCCCGGGGTGAGTCGGGAGTCGACGGAGGGGGCGGACGTGGCGGGGGAGACGTTGGAGGCAGAGACGGCGGAGGCGGAGGCGTCCACGGTGGTGGACGCCTCGGTACTGACGGAAGGCATGCTTCGAACGTAAACATCTCTCTTTCATCCGTCCAATGCATGGAATTGCCATAATCGTTCCTGTGATGCATCAGCAGAGGTCAGAGAGCCGTCTGTCACCGTCCAGTGACACAGAAGACAGTGCGGGCATGTCGAGGTTGCTCGCTCCGCGCCTCGCGTACTTCGCCGGGGTCGCCCGCACCGAGCACGTCACTCGGGCCGCGCAGGAGATGCAGGTTCCGCAGTCGACCCTGTCCCGTGCGATGGTCCGCCTCGAACAGGACCTGGGCGTCGACCTGTTCGCCCGTCGTGGCCGTACGGTGTCGCTCACTCCGGCCGGCCGTACGTTTCTCCGCTCCGTCGAACGGGCCCTCGCCGAGATCGCGCGGGCCGCCGACGAGGTACGGGCCGATGCGGACCCGGCCACCGGCAAGGTCGCGTTCGGCTTTCTGCACACCATGGGCTCCGAGACGGTGCCCGGACTGATCCGGGCCTTCCGGGCCGACCATCCCCGTGTCCGCTTCAGCCTCGTCCAGAACTACGGCGAGGCGATGATCGAGCGCCTGCGCTCCGGCGAACTGGATCTCTGTCTCACGTCGCCCGTACCGGACGCCCCGGACCTCGTGGCCCGCCGCCTCGACGAACAGAAACTGCGCCTGGTGGTTCCGGCCGACCACCGCCTTGCCTCGCGCCGTCGCATCCGTCTGGCCGAGGCCGCCGATGAGACGTTCGTGACCCTCGAACCCGGCTATGGGCTCCGCCGGATCACCGATGATCTCTGCGCGCAGGCGGGCTTTCGGCCTCGGGTCGCGTTCGAGGGGGAGGAGGCCGAAACGCTGCGGGGGCTGGTCGCGGCGGGTCTCGGGGTCGCCCTTCTCCCGCCGCCGGCCGTCGCCCGGCCCGGGGTTGTCGAACTCACGGTTACGGCTCCACGCGCGGCCCGGGAGATCGGCGTGGCGTGGCTGGACGGTCACCCCGACACGCCTCCGGTGGCGGCCTTCAAGAAGTTCCTGCTGTCGAGGAGGGGCACGTTGCTTCCGGATTGACGGCGGGTGTTCGGGTGAAGGTGCCTCCGGCGGTTGGGTGGTTGGTTTTCTGCGGGGTGGTGGGGGCTGGTCGCGCAGTTCCCCGCGGCACGCTCCGCTGTGGTTGAGCGGTTGTCGGGTGCGGGTTGTTCTGGGCTGGTCGCGCAGTTCCCCGCGCCCCTTGGGTGTGTGTGGGGGGGGCGGGGCCGCGCCGGGGCATCCGAGCGCCGCTCTGAGGTAGT
>NZ_JBQQCG010000100.1:0-38195 GCF_052245575.1 Streptomyces sp. 2A115
AAGGCGGGGGGGGGGGGGGGAAGTTCCCGCGTCGAGCTTGCCGCGTTCGTCCGGCCCGGCCGCTGCGCGGGCCCATGCCCCCCCACCACCGACAGCTCCGCCACCGAGGAGGAGTACCGCATGTCCCCCCAGCACCAGACCCCCGGCGCGAACGCGGAGGCGGCCGCCGCCCGCGCAGAGGAGGCCGGATCCCCACCCGCGTCCTCCTCCATATCCTCCGCACCGGATGAGCACGCGCCGAGCCCGGCCGCAGCCCCCCAGGCGGAGTCCCGCACTACACCTACCGGGGAGACCACTGCCGCCCCACCCACGCCCTCGGCCGCCGCCAGGACCACCGAGGCTCCCGAGGAGGGCGTCGCCGTGGCGGCGGCCGTCGGGACGGCGCCGCCGGGCGTCAAGGCCGACACCGGCGTCGCCAGCGGACGCCCCCGCAAGCCGATCCTGGCCGGGGCGGCGATCGCCGGCGCCGCCCTGATCGCCATACCGCTGCTGCTGGCCGGGAGCGCGAAGGACGACGGGAACCGCGACACCGCCAAGGGGGTGGCCGCGGAGGGCTCCGACACCGTCCTGGACCCGAGCTCCGACCCCGCCGTCCTCGACGACTACGTGGCCGGGAAGCCCAGTTCGTCCCCGAGCAAGGAGAAACCGAAGAAGAGCGAGGCCCCGAAGGCCACCGCCCCCAGGCCCGCCGCGCCCGCGCCGGATCCCAGGACGAGCAGCAGCCCGCCCGAGAAGAAGCCCACGCCCAAGGCGCCCCCGAAGCCGAACTGGAGCACCGAGACCGTCTCCGCGCCCAGTGTCCTGGAGGTCAACCAGGCCTGGACCACCAACCGCATCCGCATGGTCATGCAGGCCGACGGCAACCTCGTCGTCTACAACGAGAAGGGCAAGCCCATCTGGGCGTCCATGACCTTCGGCGACAACCACCGGGCGATCTTCCAGAACGACGGCAACCTCGTTATCCACAACGCCGCCGACCGGCCGATCTGGGCCTCCCGGAGCCACGGCAACGAGGGCGCCCAACTGGTCCTCCGGGCCGACGCCAAGGTGGTCATCGTGTACAAGGGTGGGGTTGTCTGGTCGACCTGACACCGTGCGGCGGGGCCCATTGTCAGGCCTTGCCCCTACGGTACGGGCATCTTCAAGCGGCGGGACTGGCTCTGCGTAACCGGGCGCGCGAGCGGGTGTGTTGCTGGGCGGAGCGGATCCGGCACCTGCGCCCGCCGGAGACACTTCGCGCTGCCGCCGATGGCGCACTCGCATGCTGCGGACGCGCAGGCGCCGCACCTCGCGAGCGGCCGATCGGCGACGGCGACGTGCACCGGTCGGTCGACCGGATCCGCGTACCGGCGTTCGACACCGTCCTCTGCCGCATCATCCGCCGCCGCGGAGGGTGGCCGGGAGTGTGAGGCACGTGGTGTCCGTGGTGACGACACGGGTACGTCGACCACGTTCTCGGCCTCGGCCGGATGCGGGCAGACCAGCCGGGACCGCGGCTGGTGCGTCGCGAAGGCTCGTGATGTACCAGCCGGGCCTCGTCTGTCGGCCGCCGTGGGGCAGGATGGGTCCATGAGCGTCGTAAAGATCAAAACGTACTGACCGTCCCAGCCGAGCAGCGGGAGACCCTGGAGAAGCGCTTCGCCTCCCGCGCCCATGCCGCCGAGAACTCCGACAGGTTCGAGTGGTTCGAACTCCTACGCGCCCCGTCGAAGGCACCGACAGTTACCTCGTCTACACGCGGCGGCGTGACGAGGAGTCCTTCCAGGCCTGGATGGAGGGCCCCATGAAAACAGCCCACCAGGGTGGCGGTGGCGCAGAGGGCGGAGAGCGTCCCAAGCCGGCGGCGAGCGGGTCCACGCTGTGGTCCTTCGAGGTCGTGCAGCAGGACCACCCGATGATCACGACTCGATATGCCCCTGGGTGACGCGTTGAGGTGCCGGACGCCAAGGGCGGGCAGGAGTTGAGTCAACGGTCAACCAGCCGTGGACGCGGGGCCTCACCCGTGGATTCCGCGTCGGTGTCGTCGGTGCCGACCGGGCCGCGGGGAAGCATCCAGTCCAGCCACTTCGGCAGCCACCAGTTGGTCCGGCCGAGGAGTGTCATGGTCGCCGGTACCAGCACCACGCGTACGACCGTGGCGTCGATGAAGATCGCGGTGGCCAGGCCGAGTCCGAACATTTTGGTGGAGGGGTCCTCGGCGACGGCGAAGGACAGGAAGACCGCCACCATGATGAGGGCGGCCGAGGTGATGATCCGGGCGGTGCCCGAGACGCCCTCAACGATCGCCGTGCCGTTGTCGCCGGTGCGCAGGTACTCCTCGCGTACGCGGGAGAGGAGGAACACCTCGTAGTCCATGGACAGGCCGAACAGGATGGCGAAGAGGAACATCGGGATGAACGACACGATCGGAACCGTCGCTTCCAGCCCGATGAGTGCGCCTCCCCAGCCCCACTGGAAGACCGCGACCATGATGCCGTAGGCCGCGCCGATGCTCAGCAGATTCAGCAGTACCGCCTTCAGAGGTACGAGTATCGAGCGGAAGAGCAGCATCAGCAGCAGGAACGACATCGCCAGCACGGCGGCGACGAACACCGGCAGGCGTTGGCTGGTGCGTTGGCCCACATCGGACAGGCTCGCGGCGGCGCCGCCGACGTGGGCCCTGGCCGGGCCGTGCCCGATCGCCGTGGGCACCACGTTGGTGCGCAGCCGGGCGATGGTGTCGGCCGTGGCCTTGTCCTGAGGGCTGGTGGTCGGGAACACCACGAGGGTCGCGATGCCGGTGGCCCGATCGATGTGCGTCGGCGCGACGGATGCGATGCCCGGATCCGCCGCGACCGCCCCGACGAGTCGGTCCAGCACTCCCGGATCACCGGTGGGGTCCGCGGCGATGACGAGGGGACCGTTGGTGCCCGGGCCGAATCCCTCGGCGACGAGGTCGTAGGCCCGGCGCTCGGTACGGCTGTGGGGCAGTGAGCCGTCGTCGGGCAGGCCGACGCGCAGGCCGAGCACGGGCAGCGTCGCCGTCAGCAGCAGCGCCGCGGCGCCGACCGCGTACGGGACCGGGTGCCGGCTGACGTGCCCGATCCAGCGACGCCACCCGTCGGCGTGGGCGGCGCCTGCCGCCGGGTCCCGCCGCTGTGCGAGTCGGGCCGGCTTCCTGGTCTGCAGAGCCCGGCCGATCCGGCCGGCCCGCGCCAGGCGCAGGCCCGCCGCGCCGAGGAAGGCCGGCAACAGCGTCACCGACGCGAGCACCATCGTCAGGACGACGATCGAGACGGCAACCCCGCCCACCGTCATGAACGGCACGTTCGCGACCGCCAGGCCGAGGATCGACACGACGACGGTGCCGCCGGCGAAGACCACCGGCCGCCCCGCCGTTGCCACCGCTCGTCCGGCCGCCGCCTGCGGATCGAGCCCGCACGCGAGGTACTCCCGGTGCCTGGCGAGCACGAACAGCGCGTAGTCGATGCCCACTCCGAGCCCGACCATGCTGCCCAGGACAGGGGCGAAGGTGGGGACCTCTGTCACCCCCGCCAGTACCGTCATCGTGGCAACCCCGACGGTCAGCCCGAAGACCGCCATGCCGATCGGCAGCGCGGCGGCGACGAGCGAACCGAACGCCAGGAACAGGATCGCGGCCGCGGCGAGGAGGCCGATCAGCTCGCTCGCGCCGCCGTCGGGGTCGGAGAAGGCGTAGAAGAGGTTCCCGCCCATCTCGATGCGCAGCGGCAGCTCGGCGCGCAGCCGGTCGCCGAGATCGACGAGGGCGTCGAGGTCTTCGGCCGACAGCCGACTCTGGTCGGGGTACTGCACCCGGATGACCGCGATCCGCCCGTCGGCCGAAACGAGGCCGCCGCGCACGGCGGTGTCCCCGCCCGCGTCGAGCGCCCCCGCCGGGTCGCTCGTGCCGAGCACGTGCGGCAGCCGCTTCACCTCGGCCCGCAGCCGCGTGAGAGCGGTGCGCGCGCTGTCGTGGTCGAAGAACGTCGCAGCGCCGTCGAGGGGGGTGACGACCACTTGGGCGGTCATCCCCTCCTGGCCGGTGCCTGCCCGCTCGATCAGTTCCGCGGCCCGTTGGGAGTCGAGTCCCGGAGCGGTCATCGAGTCCGAGGTCCGCCCCCCGAAGGCGGTGGCGGCGAGGACGGCGAGCGTGGCGGCGATCAGCCATGCCGCGATCACCCGCCAGGGGTGGCGGGCGGCGCTTGCGCCCAGGCGCAACAGGGCTTTCGAGAGCATCGGGTCCTCCAACCACCTCGTCGGCCGCCCTTGTACGGCCGCCGATGCCGAGGCTCGTCGCCACGGCGCTCCGCGGCATCGGCCCGCGGGCCGCGGATCCGTCGGCCCGGGGGAGGAGTGACGACCCGTCCTTTCGGCCGATGCGCGGCACGCCGCGGTCCCTAGGCTGAGAACCATGCTCCGAGACGACCTGCGAACCCTGTGGACCGAACCCCGGCCGCCCGACGCGCCCGCCCGGGTGCGGCGGGACTGGGCGCTGCTCGCCGCGGGCCTTGCCGGTGTGGCGCTGGAGGCCACCCTGCGCGAGAACGTCGTGTGGCGGCCGGTGGCGGTGGTGTTCGCCGTATGGCTGTGCCTGCTGCCCCTGTGGCGCCGGACCCGCCCGCTGGCGATGGTGACGCTGGCGTTCGGCTCGGTGATCCTGCTTCAGGTGGCCTCGCTCGTCGCCGCACCGCGCGAGCCCGTCGGCCTGGACACCGGCGCGGTCGTGCTCGTGCTGGTGTACGCGCTGCTCCGGTGGGGATCGGGACGCGAGATCGTGCTGGGCGGCGCGGTGATCCTCGCGGCCAGCGCGCTGTGTTCCGTCACGGACGAGACCCCGGTCGTCGAAAATGTCGTGGGCTTCGTCTTCCTGCTGCTGCCCGGTGTGGTCGGGGCTGCCGTGCGGTTCCGGGTGACCGCTCGCGAGCGGCAGTTGGAGCAGGTGCGCTCCCGCGAGCGCGAGCAGCTCGCCCGGGAACTGCACGACACGGTGGCCCACCACGTGTCGGCCATGGTGATCATCGCCCAGGCGGGCCGGGTGCTCGCGGGCCCCGACCCGTCCGCCGCCGTCGAGGCGCTGGAGTGGGTCGAGGAGGAAGGGGCGCGCACGCTGGAGGAAATGCGCGCCATGGTCGCCGCGCTGCGCGACCGCGGGGTCGGCGCCGAGCTGGCGCCGCCTGCCGGAGTCGCGGATCTGGAGCGCCTGGTGCGCACCCCGGGTGGTCGCCTCAGGGTCGACCTGGGGCTCGACGGCGAACTGGACATGCTGCCCCCGGCCGTGGACGCGGCCGTCTACCGGATCGTGCAGGAGTCGGTGACCAACGCCATGCGCCATGCGGTCAACGCGACCGAGCTCGTCGTCCGGGTCACCGCGGAACGGCACACGGTACGGGTGAGCGTGCGCGACAACGGCCACCGCACCGGCCGAGGCCGTGCCGGATACGGACTTACCGGACTGCGCGAGCGCGCGACCCTGCTCGGCGGCAAACTACAAGCTGGCCCCGGCGCCGACCAGGGCTGGCATGTCGAAGCCGAACTGCCGAGAGCGAGGAGCGAGAGCGGTGCCCATCCGCGTCCTCGTCGCTGACGACCAGACCATCATCCGCACCGGGCTGCGGATCATGCTGAACGCCCAGCCCGGCATCGAGGCGGTCGGCGAGGCCGCCGACGGACAGGAAGCGGTGCGTCTGGCCCGCGAACTACGCCCCGACGTCTGCCTGTTCGACATCCGCATGCCCGTACTCGACGGGCTCGAGGCCACCCGGCTGGTCGCCGGCCCGGGCGTCGCCGACCCGCTGGCCGTGGTCGTCATCACCACTTTCGACCTCGACGAGTACGTCTACGGCGCGCTGCGTGCCGGCGCCCGCGGATTCCTCCTCAAGGACACGGGACCAGACCTTCTGGCCCAGGCCGTACGGTCGGCGTCCGACGGTGAGGCGCTCATCGCGCCCAGCGTCACCGTCCGT
The DNA here is from genome assembly GCF_052245575.1 of Streptomyces sp. 2A115. Lineage (NCBI taxonomy): Bacteria > Bacillati > Actinomycetota > Actinomycetes > Kitasatosporales > Streptomycetaceae > Streptomyces > Streptomyces sp. 2A115. Next base: position 5,964 of record NZ_JBQQCG010000100.1, read on the forward strand.
CTGCTCCAGGCATTCGCGGACCTGCCCGCCGGCCGGCCCGTGGCCCAGCCGGTCTCCCCCGTCACCGCCCGCGAGGAGCAGGTGCTCCTCGCCGTCGCTCGCGGGCTGACCAACACCGAGATCGCCGATGCACTGCACATCAGCCTCAGCACGGTGAAGACGCATCTGGCCAGCCTGATGGCCAAACTCGGCGCCCGCAACCGGGTCGAGATCGCGATGTGGGCCTACGAAACGCGCCGTATCCTCCCCGGAACCTGAGCCGGGTGCCGGGCCATGTCCCATGAGTCCCTGCCCGGACATCAGTGCACCGGTCGGCTCATGTCGGCTCCACGTGCCTCACCCGCCCCAGAGCGTGACGTACCAGGAGGCCGGAACTGGGACGGTGAGACATTCGATACGACAAGACTCCCGACAGCTACCTCGCCAGTCTCCATCTGCACGCCTCGATGATCTGGATCAAAGACCTCACCAGGACCACCCGATGATCACGACTCGATACGCGCCCTAGCAGCCCTGAAGCCCCGCGAGAGGCAATCAGGCGTTGTGATCGCCGTCGAGGATGGCGATCGTCCACTCCTTGACGTCGTCGGACGGCGTGATCGTGACGGATTGGGCCTCATCCGTGCCGCTGTAGACCAGACCGCTCGTGGGCACCCCGCACCGGACCTTCTGCCCCCTCTCCGCGGCCTCTGTCGCGACGTACACCGACCCCTTGCCCTCACACTGCGCGAAGAACACCGTGTACGCGGCCGCGGTCGGAGAGAAGGGAGCCAACGTCCGTTCTCGGGTGCCGGAAGCGACAGGCCCCAGCAGGTCCCTCTCCTGGCCCGCGTGTCCCCACGCGCGGTCAGGCAATCGAAGAAGTCGTCCCGGAAGTGTGACGCCACCGCGAACACTTCCTGCTGGACGTCGTGATGCAGCAGACTCATTCCCCCACGGCCTTCGTGCTGGTTATGTGCCTCTTTGGTTGGAGCACAGGATCAGCCGAAGGCCGCTCTCACGTCCGCCGGATGCACTTCCGAGTGATCACGTTCGGGGGCACCGTTCGAGCCGGTTCCCCAGAACAAATTCAGCGTGCTCCGGCCGGGTTGGCGTCCTCGCCGAGGTAGGTGCCGTATCCCTCGGCGACCAGCGGGCCTTCGAAGGTCAGCACCTCGTTGACCAGTCCGCCCTTCTGGTTGCGGTAGTTGATGACCAGGCAGTCCACGCCGACGTAGCACCCGACCACTTCAAACTGCAGGTCCGGGATGCGCCGCAGGCCCTCCGCCCAGTAGGCGCGCAACGCGTCCTTGCCGCGAATGACCCCGTCACTGCCGAGCAGCTGCGCGGCCACCGGCGACCGGAAAGTCACGTCGTCGGCGAAGTGCGTTAGCAGAGCGTCCAAGTCGTGCGCGTTCCACGCCGTCACCCAGGAGTCGACGAACGCCCGCGCTGTTCCATGATCCATGGGCGCATTATGCCGTTCCACACCGGGATCGGGAGGGCCGCTCGGTTCGAAGAACCGTCACCCCGCCACCCGCTACGACGTGGGCAAGACCGTCAAACGGCCTGAGACGATCATCGAACGCAACCAGGCCAGGCCATAAAGCACAAGCTAAAAGAGCGTTTTGTCCCGGGGGAAGTGTTTGGTTCGAAGTCAGGTGTCGCGCCAGTTCAGGGTGGATTCGCGGGTCAGTCGTCTGCTTATGAGGTCGATCATCGCGAGGCGGATTATGGCTTCGGATCGGTGCGGGTGGGTCTCGTAGTCGCGGGCGAGGCGCCGGTGCAGTATCAGGATCCCGTAGGTCTGCTCCACGATCCACCGCTTGGCCTGCGGAACGAAGCCCTTGTCGTCCGAGTTGCGCTCGACGATCTCGACGTCGATGCCCACGTTCTTGCCGTGCTCGACGACCTTCTTCGTGAGGCCCTGGTCGACCAGGGCCTTCTTCACGCTGCGGCTCTGCCCGGCGACCTGGTCCAGCAGGGCGATGCCGGCGGTGTTCTCGTGCGCGGAGGCCGCGAGTACGACGACCGCGACGACGAGCCCCAACACGTCCACGGCCAGGCATCTCTTCCTGCCCGGCACTCTTTTCGCGGCATCCCGGCATCTGGGCAGTCAGACCTCCCTGCTCTCTCAGCTGGCGTGAAGGATCCGAAAGCGATCGGGTTCCGCCGGATCTCGATCAACGACTTGGATTGGCGGCCGAGCCCATTGCCAAACGCTGATGCCTGGCATGCGGGAGAACTGGATCAGCCCGCGGGTGCCTTCGACTGCAACCCGCGGCCAGGATTCGGCGATGCGCGCCCGGTCCGCGCCGTGAGAACGCAGTACATCGGCGAGCACGGCGACCGTGTCGTAGCCCTCGAACGCGACGAAGGAGGGCGCTTCGCCCAGCCGCTCGCGGAGGACTTTCTCCACTCGTGCACCGAGTGGGCCGAGGCGCTCGGGCAGGTAGCGCAAGAACGGGACCCCGGCGCTGTCGTCGCCCAGCGACGTCGCCCATTCGGCGAACTCTGGTTGCCCGGCCGGAGCACCGATCAAGATCTCGGCGAGGCGCTGGTCGCCGCGGACGGACTTGACGATGGGCACTGCCGGATCCGGGTGGCCGACCAGAAGAAGGAGGGCTGTCGCGCGACTGTCGATGAGTGCGTCGCACACGGCCGCAGGGGTGAGCGCGCTCATCTCGAGTTCGGTGAGGGTGCCGCCGCGTGCAGCGAGGTGGTCCCGCAGAATGCGGGTTCCAGTTGCCCAGTAGACACTCGGCTGGGTTGCTACGGCGATGCGACGGTGGCCCGCGCCGAGGAGGAAGTCCGCGTAGACTTGCCAGCCCCGGGACTGCGGCGGGGAGAGGCGCGCGACCCATTCCGTCGGCCGCTCGGTGAGCGCGTCGAGAACCGCTGACGAGCACAAGAAGGGCAGGCCGAGGGCGTCGGCCCTGGTGGCAGCGGCGCGGGCGACGACGCTGTGATACTCCCCCGCCAACGCGGCCACGCCCAGGCCGGCCAATTCGTCCAGAGCCGCCGCGGCCCTCTGTGGGTCAGCCGCGGTGTCTCGGACCACAAGCTCCAGAGGTCTTCCGCCGATCCCGCCGGCGTCATTGACTTCGCCAACGGCCAACTCGAGTCCGGCGAGCAAGTGTTGGCCTGCCCCGACCCAGCCGGGCCGGGTCAACGGAACGAGAACGCCGATATGGACGGATGGTCCGTCAGTCCGCTCCGATCCAGGTGGTGCTGGTGGCGTATTCATGCGTTGGCGTCTCCCGTGTGACGATTCGGTTGCCGTTCGACCGGATCGCAGAGTGGCAAGGCCCGATGGGGCGCTTTCATCTCATCTCGCCGTGGCGGGCGCACCTAGGTGATCATGCCGGGCAGTACAGCAGGGCGTGCGGCCCTCATCTGCACGGAAGTGAACCGCCAAGCTCGGTCCCCACCATGACCTGCGGATGCTACAGGGCCCGGGTGGCGCGCACCCCGTCGATGGGTGCTCACCACCGGGGCCTCGTAGCACTCGGTGACCTTACTCTCCGCCCGCGCCCCGATCAGGTGCACCGCGAGCGCAGCACGCGTTTCGTGAACCTCGTCAGTGCTTGGCCGCGCCGCTTGGCGGGACCCACCTCATGCGGCCGTCCCCACCTACGACGTAATCCTCGTCACGGGCTCCGGGAGCGGGCATGTGCCAGCAGTCGGGTCCCTCTGCTTCGATGACGTCAAACGCCACTTCGTCGACGCCGGTGTCAGTGGTGGCGACAGGGAAGATGATGACGAGGGTATGGTCCGCGGGGATCCTGTCCGGGTGGATGGACGCCGTGAACCTGCCCCCTTCGCTCTCGAACTGCACCACCTTCAAGGCAAGGTGGTCGTCGCGCGACTCATCACCAGAAGTCGTCTTCCCCTCGTTGACGGGGCAGTCCGGGTCTCCTTGGTAGACCCGGGCGCGCACCCCCATCCGGGCGAGATCACGCTGGAGGCGCTCGGGGTCGGGCTTCATCTCTCCAATGTCGCGAATGGTGACCTTGACGACGCCGTGCGGTTCACGGTTGAGGGTGTAAGCCACGGTGTTGATCCTTTCCGGGAAGTGTCCGGCCTCAGGGGCCGTGTGTCGGGCGGGGGCGTCACGCCCCGTAGGGGTGCCGGTCTGGTTGGCGGTCACCGCGATCCCGGCCACGGCCGCAGCCACCGCTACGGGGGCCATCACCCGCACCGCCAAGCGCCGTCGCCTGGTCTTGTCCTGTTCGCGCGCCAGCTGCAGCCAACTGCTCATCAGGTGTTCCTCACGCTGCTGCCGACGGTCGGCGGGAAAGTCCCGCTCGGCGGGCACGGTCAGCATCCGACGCAGCACGTGCACATCGTCGTTCTGGTCCCGGGTCACCGTGATTCTCCTCCGCTCGGCCGTACCGCCTCGGTGCGGTCACCTGTCTGCTGCCAATCCACGGCCGCTAGTTCCCTGTCCAGGGCGAGGTTCTTGTCCGTCAGCTTCTCCAGCCGACGGCGGGCACGAGACAACCGGGAGCGCACGGTGCCCACCGGGACACCCAGCGTCTCGGCGGCCGCGGCATAGTCCAGCTCCGCCCATACGCAAAGCGCCAGCACCTCACGGTCACTGCGCGACAGCCGCCTCAGCGCCGCGCGGACTGCTGCGATCCTGTCCTGGTCCTCCAGTCGGCCCACCACCTCGTCGGCGAAGTCCGGCAGCAGGCCGGGAGGAGGCATCCGCTCCATCAGCGCCCGGTGCCGCCGGGCCACCCGCCGACGCCGATGAATGACGTGGGTGGCGACTCCCAACAGCCAGGGCAGCAGGCCACCACCGTCACGCTCGACCTTCTCTCGCAACCGCCACGCTTCCAGGAACACCAGTGAGGTGCAGTCTTCGGCGACCGACCAGTCCCCGGTCAGGCGGAAGCAGTGGTTGTAAACCGTTCGGCCGTGTTCGCGGAACAGCACGGCGAAGGCGCCCTCGTCGCCCGCCCGGATACGGGCTCGAAATCCTGGGTCCATGCCTATCCCCGCCACCCAGCCGCCCATGAGTTCCATGTGAGACCAGTCACAGCGTCGCACGCTGCGACCGTGAGGGCGGCGCCGTGGCTGCGGTGAGGACAGGGCAGCGAGTCGAAACCGGTACAGGGCTCGGGGTGCGTCATGCCCCAAGGACGTTCCGCCCGGCCAGGCAGTTGCCCCCTCCGCCTCAATGCCAGCGGCGTCGATGCGGCCGGGCCGACCGCAGCACCAACGTCCACTTACGGGATCCGGGGGCGGACTTCTTGGGGCCTCGCGCTCGCGCGAGGTGGATTGGGTCTTCTCCACCTCGCCCGCGCAAGGCGGCGAACTCGGCCGGGAACAACCCGGCAATAGTCGCGCCGTCATACTGTGCGCATGCATCTCGGGGTGGTCGTAGCGATCCTTTATTCCCTGCAGTTCAGCCGGGAGCTGAGCGACAAAGAAGTCGAGCGCATCGCCCGCATGATCCTGGAGCGGCCTCTCTACGACCTCACCGTCGAGGAGCAGTACGCGGGGATCGAGGCGGCCCTCGCCACGGTTGCCTGGCGGGAAGACCTGTCCTGGCAGCCGCATGACGAGCCGTCGATCCGGGACTTCCTGCGGCGTCTGCTGGAGCGTCTGGACGCGCTGCATCCCTGGCAGGAGCCGCCGTTTCGCAGCCTCGGGTTCGGCCGCTGGGAAGAGTCGTGCGCGGTGACGTGCTCGCCGCCGGGCTGACCGACACGGACGGCACTTTCAGCTTCGACGAGCGCCGGGTCCCTCATTACCGGCAGGGCCGGGTCCTGCTGGCGGGCGACGCGCACGCCTGGCGGAGCTCCTGGCGTAGATTCCGCCCGTCGGATCTTGTGCGGCGCCCCCGTCAAGGACGGCGGCGTCGCGGGAGGCCTCCAGGCCACCTCGCTCCAGATCGGCGGCGCCTTCTTCCGCGGAGCTGTCCGGCATGAGTCGCGCGGCCGTGTCGGCGCTGGTGAACACGCTGGAGCGGGACGGTCTCGTCACCAAGGCACATGCCCCGCACGACGGACGCGCGGTCGACCTCAGCCTCACCGAGAGCGGTCTGCACGCGATCACCACGGCTTTCCAGGCGCACAACGAACGTGAACAGGAGTGGGCGGGCTCGCTCAGCTCGGACGAACAGCGGACGCTGATCGCACTGCTGGAGAAGCTGACCACCCACTCGCTGCAGTTCGAGGTCAAGCAACGGATGTGACGGCTGCTACCTGCAGAGGTTTCGCTGCGCGCCGAGTCCGGTGATCTCGCTGTCCATCACGTCGCCCGCCTGCAGGAAGCGGCCGTAGTGCGAGCCGTTGCCCTGCGGAGAACCAGTGATGATCATGTCGCCCGGCTGCAGCGTCACCCGGTGCGAGATGTACGAGATGAGGGCCGCGATCCCGAAGATCATGTCGTTGGTGTTGCCCTTCTGCATGACCTTGCCGTTGAGCCGGAGCGTGATGTCCAGGTCCTGCGGGTCGGGCACGAAGCGCGCCGGCACGAGGTAGGGGCCCGTGGGGTAGAACGTGGGCTGGTTCTTCGCCCGCATCCAGTCGGTGCCCATCATCGGGATCTCCGGACGGGGCACCAGGCTGCGCGTCGTCAGGTCGTTGCAGATGGTGTACCCGGCGACGTGGTCCAGTGCCTCGTCACGGCTCACCTCGCGTGTCTCGCGCCCGATGACCACGCCCAGCTCGAGTTCCCAGTCATGGTTCTCACCGAGAGAGGGCAGGATCACGTCGTCGTACGGGCCGCTGATCGCGGACGGGACGCCCACCCACACGTAGGGCTCTCCGTGCGCGGCCCGCTCGTCCATCTCCCGGGCGGCCTGCTCGCGCAGCTCCTCCTCGGTGGCGTCCGCCTTTCCCAGGCGGTGCGCCACGGTGATCTGGATGACGTGCTCGCGATAGTTGGCCCCGGCGCCGAAGATCTGGCCCGGTGGCTGGACCGGGACGAGCACAGTGAGCTCGCCGACCAGCCGCCCGTCGGCCTCAGGTGCGTCGGCCAGGGACTGGAGCGTTTCCAGCGATGCGTCCCAGTCGGCCAGCAGGTCCGATGTAGTCGCGGCGGCGGGCAGGACGGTCCGGGTGTCGTACACCCTGTCGTTCACGACGATGCCAGGGAACGGACCGGACTGCCCGTCGGCGAACGTTCCCAGCGAGAAGGGGGTCTGGCTCATGGTTTCCTCATGCTTTCCGGCGAGTGTGGGCGAACTCCGCGTACTCCTGGAGCAGTGCGCTGTCGTCCACCGCGCCCAGGTCAACGACGTCGTTCAGCAAAGCTCCCTGCAGCAAGCGCTTGACCGGCACCTCGATCTTCTTTCCCGTGCGGGTGTGCGGGATCCCGCGCATGCGCACGACCTCGTCGGGCACGTGCCGCGGTGACAGCTCCTCCCGGATCACCTGGTTGATGCGCAGCGCCACCGCTTCGAAGTCGGCGTCCTCCTGGAGGGCGACGAACAGCGGCATGTAGTAGGCGTCTTCCCCCAGTTCGGCGCCCACGACGAGGGCTTCGCGCACCTCGGGCAGCGCCTCGACGACCCGGTAGATGTCCGCCGGCCCCATGCGCACGCCCTGCCGGTTCAGGGTGGAGTCCGAGCGGCCATGGATCACACTGCTGCCGTCGGGCTCGAACTCGATGAAGTCCCCGTGCCGCCAGGCTCCGGCATACACGGAGAAGTAGCTCTGCCGATAGCGCCGGCCGTCGGAGTCGTTCCAGAAGCGGAGCGGCATCGAGGGCATCGGCTGCGTGATCACCAGCTCGCCCCGCTTGCCGACCACGGACTTGCCGTCCTCGTCCCACGCTTCCACGGAGACGCCCAGGGCGGGCGCCTGGATGCGGCCCAGGCGGACGGGCAGCGTGGGGGCTCCGCCGACGAAGATCGAGCACACGTCGGTGCCACCGCTCATGGAGGTCAGCCACACGTTGCCGAGCCGGTCGTAGACCCAACGGAAACCGTCGGTGGACAGCGGTGATCCGGTCACCTGCACCGTGCGCAGCGCCCCGGTTTCAGGGGCGAGGCCGGCCTTGAGGCAGGCGTGCAGGTACCCGGCGCTGACACCGAGCGTGTCGACGTCGTGTTCGTCGGCGACGCGGAAGACGCGACCCAGGTCGGGGCGGACCGGGTTCCCGTCCAGCAGAACGATCGTGGCTCCGACCGCGAGCCCGGAGACCAGCATGTTCCACACCACCCAGCTGGTGCTGGCGACGGTGAGGTAGCGGTCGCCCGCCCGTAGGTCCGAGTGCAGCCGCAGGACCTTGAGGTGTTCCAGGAGGACACCCCCGTGGCCGTGCACGATGCCCTTGGGTGCCCCGGTGGTACCGGATGAGAACAGCACCCACAGCGGGTGGTCGAAGGGCAGCTCGTCGAACTCCGGCTCGCCTCCTCCCGCGGCGACCGTGCCCCAGAGCGACACGGGGCGGTCCGCCGTGGGCAGGCTTCCGGGGTGGAGGTGATCGACCCAGAGCACGTGCTCCACCGACGGCAGCCGGTCGAGCAGGGCGCTCATCTCGTCCGTGCGCTCGTGCGTCCGTCCGCCGTAGTGGTAGCCGTCCGTGAGCAGCAGCACCTTGGGCTCCAGCTGGGCGAACCGGGAGGTCACCCCGTCCGCGCCGAACTCCGGGGAGCAGACCGACCAGACGGCCCCCACCGCCGCGCAGGCGAGGAGCCCTACGACGGCCTCCGCGCGGTTGGGCAGGACGGCGGCCACCCGGTCGCCGTGGGCCACACCCATCCGGCGCAGCGCGGCGGAGACGGCGGCGACCTGGCTGCGGAGTTCGGCTCGCGAGAGCGTGTGGGACGTGCCGTCGTCGTCCACGACGACGAGCGCCTCGCCCGGGCAGCGGCGCAGCACATGCTCGGCATAGTTCACGGTACGGCCGGGGAACCACGTACCTCCGGGCATCTCCCGCGGAGCCACCGGACCGGTCGGGGTGCCACCGAGTCGTACGTCCTCGAACTCGGCGACGGACTCCCAGAACCGGCCCAGGTCTCGCGTCGACCAGCGCCAGAGATCAAGGTAGTCGGCACCGCCGTCGTAGTCCTTCAGCCCACAGCGGTAGCGAGCCAGTTCGCTGCCGTCCTGCCGGGCACTGCTGGGCATCCACAGAATGTCCTGTGCGGTGCTCATGAGACAGCGGTGTCGACGGGCAGGGCACCGATGAGGACGAAGGCCACGCGACAGGTCGTGTCACTGCGGTTGGACCAGGAGTGGCTGGTGCCTCGCTGGATGATCACGTCGCCGGCCCTGGTGAGGGTCTCTCCCTCGTCCGTCAGCAGCCATATCTCACCCTCGAGGACGAGGGCGTAGTCCAGGCTGTCGGTGCGGTGGAACCAGAAGTGGCGGTCGCCGGCGGTGGGGTGGGCGGCGTCGCGGGCGTGTTCGCCGTCGATGTTGTCGAAGAGGGAGTCGGCGGCGGCGTCCGTGTAGGCGCTGTCGGGTGGGAAGCTCGCGATCCGGAAGACCGTTCCTCCCGCCTTGGGGTACATCGGCACCTGGACGTCGGCGGAGGCCGCGTCCTGGTTGCCGTCGTTGCTGACATCGCCCGGTTCGGTCTGCCAGGGGACGATCGCGCCGAAGCCTTCGACGGAGTCGGACACGAAGACGTTGGGAGCCGGGCCGTCGCTGATGACGGTGGACCGGCCGTCGGTGGTGTGGCCGGTGACGATGCGCCGTACCGGCTTGACGGCGTGCGGGTTGGTCATCTTTGTCGTTCCCGTCGTCAGTTCGCCGGCGTACCGAAGGGGTACGGGCGGGGCTCGGGCCACCAGGGGGCCTTGGCCGGCTCGGCGCTCAGTCGGTTGCGCAGGACACCGACGCCTTCCAGTTCGAGTTCGATGACGTCTCCGAGCGACAGCCGCCGGTCGAGCTCCAGGCCGGAGCCGTTGGGCAGAGTGCCGGAGCCGATCAGGTCGCCGGGCTGAAGCCTGTCGTTGATGGAGACGTAGGCGAGCATCTCTTCCGGCGTGTAGATCATTCCCTCGGCAGCGGTCTCACTCCAGACCTCACCGTTGACGCGGACGACGCCCTTGAGCCCGTCGGTGGAAGGCAGTTCGTCGACGGTCGTGATCCAGGGACCGATGCCGTACGCGTAGTCCTTGCACTTCTGCGGGCCCATGCTCATGGCCATCTCGTAGCCCTGGACGTCGCGCGCGCTGAAGTCGTTGAAGATCGTGACGCCGAACAGGTGGGCGCGGGCGCCGTCGGGGGTCAGATTGCTGCCCGCGGCTCCGACGATGAAGCCCATCTCCAGTTCGTAGTCGACGTATTCGGAGTAGCTCGGGTAGGGGATCTCCTCGTCGTGGCCGTAGACCACTCCGGTGGATCCCTTGAAGTAGCCGGGCGTCTTGAACAGCTGAGGGTTGGGCAGTCCGCCGCCCACCCTCTCGTGGAACCCCTTCATGTGCGCCGGGAAGGTCAGTCCGTCACGGATGACCGGCGGGTCGACGGCCGCCACCCAGGACAGGCCCTCGATCGGCAGGGAGGCGTCATCGGCGGCCCTGTCCGCGGCCCATTGGGCGGCGTCGAGGAAGGTCGGCCCGGCGGCGATGGCGGCGGCCATGCTCGACGGGAAGTGGGCCGCGGCCAGTCGGCGGGCCGCGTCCGGCGTCGCGCCCTCGGCCTGCCTGCCCACGGCGTAGGCCCTGGCCAGGTCGATGACCCTGCCCTCGTCGGGCCGCACGGCGACGATCCTGATCTGGTCGCCATCGGGAGAAGGTACGGAGATCCGACCGAGCTTCATGTGAACAACTCCTTCACCTATTCGAAACGTTTCGTATCGTATGGCGGGCTCATCCTTTTGTCGATCCTGCGCTGACATTGGGGAATGAGGCCGTGCGTGGGTTAACTTGACTCCGTGGCTGTACGAAGCGAATTGAGTCGTCGCGCGATCCTCGACGCGACCATGGACCTCCTTGTCCGCGACGGCCGGCGCGCCACCACGGTGCAGAAGCTGACCATGGAGGCGATCGCCAAGCGGGCCAAGGTCAGCAAGGCGACGATCTACCGGTGGTGGCCGAACAAGGCCGCGGTCGTCATCGACGCCTTCATGGAGAACCACCTGGCGCACACCCGCATCCCCGAAGGGGTACCGGTGCGCGACGCCCTCCTGGCACACCTCAAGTCGCTGATCTCCCGCTACGCCGGCCCGCAGGGCAAGCTGGTCGCCCAGATCATCGCCGAGGGGCAGTACGACCCCGAGACCATGGCCAACTTCCGCGAGCGCTTCTGGCAGGAGCGCGCCGCGGCCGTCGAGAAGCTGATGCGCAGGGGAATCGACGAAGGCGTCTTCCGGTCCGACCTCGATCCGAAGTCGGCAGCCCAGTTGTTCTACGCACCGGTCTACTTCCATCTCCTGTTCGGCGTCAGCCCGCTCGACGACGCGCTCGCGGAACAACTCGTGGACCTGGGCATCCGCGGCCTGGAAGCCCATCCGTCACCAGACGGGGAATCCTGAGCCCTCCCCCGGCGTCCCGAGTGCGCCTCAGTCGCTAGCGCGGTCACACCGGCGGTGGGATGAACAATCCCCGGTCGGGGTCGTTGAACATCTCCTTGGACACGAACTCGTTCATCGGGTTGGACGTCCCCCACACGTCCGAGGTCTCCGGGTCGTCGGTGCTGTACAGGTGGGGATGCCAGGTGTCCTCGTCGAGGATCTCCAGCTCCGTGGTGTACTCCATGGTGTTGCCGTTGGGGTCGTGGAAGTACGTGAAGGTGTTGTCGCCGGCACGATGCCGGCCCGGCCCCCAAACCTTGTGGACTCCGTCGCGCATCAGGCGGCCACTGCCGCGCATGTACTCCTCCAGGCCGCGCATCTCGAACGACGCGTGGTGCAGCGAGACATGGGGGCAGCGGGCGATCGCGATGCTGTGGTGCTGCGGGTTGCACCGCAGGAACCACATGATCCCGCCGAGCTGCGGGTGCACGTTGGTGTCGGTGAGCCGGAAGTCCAGGTACTTCTCGTAGAAGGCCATCATGCGCTCGGGCTCGGGGGAATTGAGGACGACGTGGGACAGCCGCACCGGGATGTCCTCGCGTTCCTCGACCCTTCGGTGGGTACGGGCGGCGACCTCCGCGGAGACTTCGACAGTGCGCCCCTCCACGTCGAAGAACCGGAAGCCGTAGCCGCCGCCGGGCGTCTGCAGCGTGTCCGGCTCGCTGACCAGCTTCACGCCGTCAGTGGCGAGGCGGGTGGCGAGGCCGTCCACGGCAGCGCGGTCGGCGGCGCCGAAGGAGACCAGGTCGAGGCGCTTGTCCTGGGAGCGGCGGACCCGGACGACATACTGCTCGGGCGAGCCCTCGGCGGCGAAGTACGTGACATCGCCGTCGGTGCCGGCCTTGGTCAGCCCCCACTGCTGCTCGTAGAAGGCGACCTGCTTGTCGTAGTCCTGAACGGCGATGTCGACGTGCCGAAGGTGGGTGATGGGCTGGTCGTGCATGGTGAACTCCTGTGAGTGAAACAGTGTTTGCACGCGCGCGGGTCAGGCCTGCAGGGTGTTCTCTTGCTGCGGCGGGCTCATCTCGCGCCGGGGTTCCGGGGCGCCTGCGAGAGGCAGGAGTCGGAGCAGTGCTTCGAGCTCTTCGGGGGTGTGTGCCGTCCCGAGCACATAGCGGTCGGGACGGACCAGGACCGCGGGGGCCTCGACCGAGGTGAGCAGTTGGCCGACGTGCTGCGGGGAGGTCAGTACGGCCACCTCGGGCTCCGCCTCCAGCGCCTTGCGTACGGGATCGGGCAGCCCGGCCGTCAGTTCGGGCGTGGCCGCGAGCAGGAACCGGCGTCCCACGAGGTCGTCGAGCCGTGTCCCGTCGGACAGCATCGGCTGCACCGAAATACGTCCGGCGTACACGTGGGCCGGGCCCGTGTGCACACCCGGGCCCAGGGCGGGTGCCGACGGGTAGCCGTCGGCCGGGTTGGCACGGATGTGAGCATCCCGCCGGGCGGCCATCACGGGGTCGGTGGTCTGGACGAGTCCGGCCATCGTCGCCGCCTGCTGGACCCAGTACCTGGCGTGGTCCTTGCGTTCGGACTCGTAAGTGTCCAGCAGGGACTCGGAGGCTCTGCCACGCGAGACGAGCCGGATCTTCCACACCAGGTTGGCCACGTCACGCAGGCCGGCGCACAGCCCCTGGCCGAACAGCGGAGGCGCCAGGTGAGCGGCGTCGCCCGCGAGGAACACATTGCCGACCCGCCACGACGCGGCCAACCGCGCGCGGAAGGTGTAAACGGCGATGCGGTCGGGCTCGAAGTTCTGCGGTGTGAGAACCCCTCGGCTCAACCGGGCGATGCCCGCCGGTGTGGCGATCTCCTCCCGGTCGTCCTCGGGGAGGACTTTGAACTCCATGCGCACCCGGTCACCGGGGAGCCTGATCCAGAGCGCGGGACGGGTGTGCCGGCCGAGGAAGACCATGTCACCCTTGATGCCTGCCGTCCCGCGCAGGCGTCCGTCGACGACGAGCCACGGATCGTCGGTGCCGAGGTTCTCGCCGGATATCCCGAGCGTGCGCCTGACGGTCGAGGTGGCGCCGTCACAGGCGATGACCCATCGCGCGGTGAGCGTCTGTGTCGTCCCGTCCGGTGTACGGACGGTGCAGCGGACTGAGCCGGCACCTTGCTGGATGTCCAGCAGCGTGGTGCCGAGCCGGAGTTCCACATCGGCGAGCCGCTCGACTTCGGCGCGCAGCAGCGCGTCGATCTCAGGCTGGTGGAACAGGACCTCCGAGTGCCATGCCTGAGGTCCCATCTGCCCCGTGGCATGGGCCACCAGAGTCTCGCCGGCCTCGTTCTCCATGCGGTAGTCGCACATCGGCTTGATCCGGGCGGAGAGTTCCTCCCCCAGCCCCATGGACTGGAAGGAACGCACGGTCTCACCGTCGAAGTGCACGGCCCGCGCCTGTTCCCACAGCTCGGGCTCGCGTTCGATCCCCACGGCCCGCACACCGGCATGGCCCAGCAAAGCAAGGGCCATCACCCCGACGGGTCCACCACCTACAACGATGACTTCACAGTCCTGTGACACCTGAACTCCATTTGCGGCTCGGGTACTTGGAAGTACCGTTTGATCTCTGCACCCGCGCGTCCGCCGGACGACCTGCGCGCTCGGCGTCCGCGGCTCTAGCGGCCCGGCGTGTGCCCTGGCACGGCGGGGCCGTCCACCGCTTCGGTGTCCGCGCCCGCCGGACGGGCGCGGTGCTCCTCATGGCCGGCCCGTCCGGACAGGCTGCCCGGGACCGGATTGCTCCCCGTCGACGGCACACCGTCCGCCAGGACGATCTGCGCTCCCCGCCCGCTGAACTCGACGATGACCTCGTCACCGCGCCGCACCGTGACCTCACAGATCACTGAGCGGCCCTGCCAGGAGCGGGTCACCGCTTCGGCGATCAGGTCGTCGCCGAGGTGGCCGGGGCGCCGGAAGGTGATGTCCGCGCTCGCCGTGACGACCGGCGGGCCGAAGCTGTTGACGGCGCAGGCGAAGGTGGTGTCGGCCAAAGCGAACACGAGCCCGCCGTGCACGATCGCGTGCCCGTTGACCATGTCCGGCCGGACCCGCATCCGTGCGCGCGCCCGACCGTCGGCCGCCGACTCGACGTGTATTCCCAGGAGTTCGCAAGTACGGTCCTCGCTGAGCAGATGACGCACGCTCTTCGCCACCTGCCCGCCGATGACGAGCTCCGTGTCATCGCGACGGCCGTCGGGAGTGAACGGGTCGGGCGTCATGGACGCAGCTCCAGACCGAGCGGGCGGCCGTCGTACAGGTCATCGGCACCAGGCGCCCGGTCGGGCATCATGCCGAGCTTGTCGCGCATCGTCAGGACGCACTCCAGACCGGCACGAGCAGGAGCCAGCGAAACCGGGCGGGTGCGCAGCGCGGCCCGAGCCGAGGCCGGCCCGTAGCCGCCTCTCGTCAGCACGTCCAGGATCTGTTCGTCCGCAGTGGCGTGCAGCCACTTCCGCGCCGCCTCGAGGGCCGTGAGGTAGAGAGAGAGCTTTTCCCGCCCCGCCTGCCGCGTCGCGGGACCGGCCACGACACCCTGCCCAGGGAAGTCCGGCACCTCGTCCTCGACCGCGAGCAGCGAGACGAACCCTTCCTGTTGCGCCATTTCGTCCAGCGGCGGCCCCAGCCACGCCGCGTCGATCGACCGTGAGCGCAGGGCCTCGAAGCGCTCGCGCACTCCGCCCACCGGCTCGAACTCGTACGCGCCGGGCGGGAGGCCATGTTGACCAAGAAGATGACGGAGCAGGACGGCGAAGCCGTTGTCCGGCGCATCGACGCCGAGCGTTGCGCCCCGCAGGTCTTCCAGCCCTCTCACCGAGGGCTGCGCGACCAGACGGAGCGGTGTCGTCGACTCGATCTGGGCGACGACTCGGAGGTCGCCTCCGCCGGAGTTCCACACGACCAGGTTGTCAATGGCCGTGACGCCCGCATCGACGTCGTCGGTCAGGAGTCGGTCACGCTGGTCCGTCGACGACTCGATCAGCACGGTCTCGACCTCAAGGCCGACGTGGGCGAAGAAACCCAGCTCGTGGGCAACGACACACACGGGTGGCGGAACGAACACCGCCTGTCGAAAGCACGCCGTCATTGGAGTGCTCCTCTCTGCACGAGGTGGCCTCACACTAGGTCAATCGAAACGGAACGTCTAGGATCGCAGCCGATAATCTTTTCTAGTGCATGGCACGCTGGGGTGCGAGCTCAGAACAGCAGGCACCAGCCTGGATGACCTGGCGAAACAAAGACGCCTACACTCCCATTCGAAACGATCCGTACAGTATCTTCTTCACTGGAGAGCCGCCTTCGCGCCGACCTGCCCCCACGCACCCGTTCGCCATCCTGAGAGGTGCATGACATGCCTAAAGCCGTCGTAGTCGCTGCCGCCCGCACGCCCATCGGGCGCGCTTTCAAGGGTTCCCTGAAGGATGTCCGCCCCGACGACCTCGCGGTGACGGCGGTCCGTGCGGCCCTCGACCAGCTACCCGGACTGGACCCGACGCAGATCGATGACCTGCATCTCGGCTGCGCCGAGCCGAGCGGCGAGCACGGTGCCAACATCGCCCGCCGGGTGGCCGTACAGCTGGGGCTGGACGAGGTGCCCGGCACCACGGTCAACCGTTTCTGCTCGTCTTCCTTGCAGACCGCCCGGATGGCCTTCCACGCCATCAAGGCAGGAGAAGGCCACGTCTTCGTCAGCGCGGGTGTCGAGTGCGTCTCCCGCTACCGGCACTTCGGGCCCACCGGAGCGGATGCCGACGACGTCTTGAACCCGGCATTCGACCCGGCCAGGGACCGTACCGCGGAGGACGCGCGAACCAACGGCCTGTGGACCGATCCCCGCCGCGACGGCCTGCTGCCCGACGTCTACATCGGCATGGGGCAGACCGCGGAGAACGTCGCGGGCCTTTCCAAGATCAGCCGCCAGGAGCAGGATCACTACGCCCTGCGCAGCCAGCAGCTGTACGCCAAGGCCGCCGAGTCCGGGTTCCAGGCCCGGGAGATCACCCCTGTCCGAAGGCCCGACGGCACGGTGATCGCGACCGACGACAGCCCGCGCCCCGGCACCACGTACGAGGCTCTGGAAGGTCTCCAGCCGGCCTTCCGGCCCAACGGCTCGGTCACCGCAGGAAACTCCTGCCCGCTGAACGACGGAGCCGCCGCCGTGGTCATCATGAGCGACGTCAGGGCGCGAGAGCTCGGCATCACTCCCCTGGCCAGAATCGTGGCCACCGGCGTGTCCGGCCTGTCCCCGGAGATCATGGGCCTGGGACCGGTCGAGGCCACACGACGGGCCCTCGCGCACGCCGGCCTGTCGATCGGGGACATCGACCTGTTCGAGATGAACGAGGCGTTCGCCGTTCAGGTCATCGCCTCTCAGCGCGAACTCCGCATCCCGCTGGAAAGGCTCAACGTGCACGGTGGGGCCATCGCGCTGGGGCATCCGTTCGGTGCGACCGGCGCCCGCATCATGACCACGTTGATCAACGGTCTGCGTACGCGCGACGCGCAGTGGGGCGTGGAGACCATGTGCGTCGGAGGGGGGCAGGGCATGGCCATGGTGCTGGAACGCCTCAGCTGAACACCCCGTCGCGGATGTGGCGTCGCCTACCAGCCAGAAGGCCTCGGGCAGACGCCCGATGCACATGGGCGTACCCGCCGGGGAACTACAGCCCGTGCGACTCGGGCGGCCGTCAGCCCTCGCGGCGCAGCGCGGCCGGCGTCGTGCTGAGGTGGGAGCGGATCACTCGGGTCAGGTGCTCCTGGTGGGAGAAGCCGCAGGCCGCCGCCACCTGTGCGATGGGCATGGATCCCGCACGCAGCAGGCGGGCGGCCTGCTCCACCCGCAGTCGCACGAGGTACCGGTGCGGAGGGCGCCCCGTGCGGGCCTTGAAACGCCGGGCGAATTGGCTGACGCCGAGACCCGCGGCCGATGCCAGATCCTCCAGGGACAACGGCTCGGAAAGACGGGAGTCGATGAGTTCCCGAACGGCCGCGAACTGCAGGTCGCTCAGCCCCACTAGCCCTCCCGCAGGCTCCTCGACCCCCTGCCGCACGCTGTGGCGACGGGCCAGGTGGGCCGCGGTCATGAGCGTGAGCTGATCCGCATAGGCGCTGCCGCTGGGTTCCCAGCGCCGTACGACACCGTCGAGCGCCAGGACGAGCTGCTCCAGCAGCGGATCCGTGCTGCCGAACTCCTCCCTCAACCGCACCGGTCGGTCATCATCGGCCGTCGCTTGGAGGGCCGCGTCCGACAGGTAGACGTGCACGGTGTTGAGGTATCCGCCGAGTTCCACGTCCAGCTCCGTGGCCGCCGGATGCAGGAAGAGACCGCCGGGCGGCACCTGCTGGGCGGCCGTCAGTCCGCGGCGACCCCTGCGGACGGTGACGGGTCCGTCCAGATGCAGGATCACCAGGTTGCTGCCGGCTCCCTGGAAGGCGTCCCGGTACGGTAGTTCTCGCTGCGTCGACACATACAGCCGCTCCCAGCCGAGCCCCGCGCTGGTGCGGACGGGACGCACTCCCGGCCTGGCCAGTATTCCGTGGGTGTCGCCAAGCCCCATCTCGCTCATGCGGCCCTCCTTCGCGGCACAGTCTTCCCGCCCTCGGCATGGGCGGGCAAGCACGGACCGGGCGCCGCGCACGCCGTTTTTGTGCAGGGCGATGCCGCAATTGTGCAGGAACAGCCGACGCGGGAGCTCGAATACTGCGTAGACCCCCTGCCCCCGCAGTATGGAGAGCAGCTTCATGAGGAGTTTCGTGCACACAGTCGGACCGAGCCGGGCCGTCTTCGGCGCGGGCACGCTTCCGCAGGTCCGCGGTGAGGCGGAGCGGCTCGGCAGGTCCCGGGTCATGCTCGTCTCCGACGGGGCACCGGCCCTGCGCAAGGACACCGAACGGCTCCGTGACGCCCTGGGCGACCTGCTGGTGGCGGAGTTCGACGGAGCTGCCATGCACACTCCCGTCGAGGTGACCGAGCAGGCCCTGACAGTGCTGCGCGAGCATGACGTGGACTGCCTGGTGGCGATCGGCGGCGGCTCGACGACCGGCCTCGCGAAGGCGCTGGCGGTCCGTACGGACCTGCCCCAGGTCATCGTGCCCACCACCTACGCCGGCTCCGAGGTCACCCCCGTCCTCGGCGAGACGCGGAACGGCCGCAAGATCACCCGCTCCGCGCCCGAGATCCTGCCGGAAACGGTCGTCTACGACGTGGAGCTCACCCTCGGACTACCCGTTCCGATGGCGGTGACCAGCGGCGTCAACGCGCTGGCCCACGCCGTGGAGGCCCTCTACTCGCCGGATGCCACTCCGGTCACCGACGCCATGGCCCTGGAGGCGGTCGCGGCCGTCGCCCGCTCCCTGCCCGTCCTCCACGACGACCCCTCCGACCAGGAGGCACGGTCGGATCTTCTGCTGGCGGCATGGCTGGCGGGCACCTGCCTCGGTGCCGTCGGCATGGGACTGCACCACAAGCTGTGCCACACGCTGGGCGGCGCCTTCGGCCTTCCGCACGCCGAAACCCACACCGTGATTCTTCCGCACGCCATGGCGTACAACGCGCCCGCCGCGTCGGAGGCGATGGACCGCATCGCGCGCGCCCTGGGCGCGCCCGACGCCCCCACAGGCGTCTTCGACCTGATCCGCCGGGTCGGCGGCCCGACGGCACTGCGCGATCTCGGCATGGCCGAGGCCGACCTGGAGCGCGCGGCGGACCTGGCCACCTCCCAGCCGTATCCGAACCCGCGCGAGCTGACCCGCACCGGCCTCACGGGCCTGCTGCGGGACGCCTGGCAGGGCCGTCGCCCCCAGGCGGCGGCCGGGGCCCTACCCGACCTGCGCCCGCTGACCGACGAGGTCGTGGCGAGCTTCGACGGCTGCGCGGACCCGCGCCTGCGGCAACTGCTGACCGACCTCGTGCGCACCCTGCACTCCTACACGGCCCGCAACGACCTCACCCCGCTGGAGTGGCAGCAGGCCATCGCCTTCCTCACCGAGGCCGGCCACATCACCACCGTCACCCGGCAGGAGTTCATCCTCCTGTCCGACACCCTCGGGATGTCCAGCGTGGTCGACGCCCTGGCCAACTCCCGTACCCCGGACACCACTTCGTCCGCGATCCTCGGCCCGTTCTACGTCGCCGGACCACCCGCCGCCGACCACGGCAGCGACATCGCCGGAGACTTCACGGGTACGCCGATGTTGGCAGACATCCAGGTGACCGACCAGGACGGGGAGCCGGTCGCCGGTGCTGTCGTGGACGTGTGGCAGTCCAACGAGGACGGCTTCTACGACGTCCAACTCCCCGACCTGGACGGGCCTGTGCTCCGCGCCCGATTCACCACCGACGCCGATGGACGGTTCACGTTCTGGTCGATCCTTCCGTCGGAATACCCGATCCCGGACGACGGTCCGGTCGGCAAGATGCTCTCCGCTGTGGGCCGTCACCCTTACCGCGCTCCCCATGTGCACTTCCTGATCAACGCCCCCGGACACCAGCCGCTGATCACCCAGCTGTTCGTACGTGGCGGGGCCTACCTCGACGGAGTCCCCGGGCAACGCGACGCGGTCTTCGGCGTCAAGGACGACCTGATCACCGACTTCACACCGCGCACCGGCCCGGCGCCCGACGGCCGACCGGTCGACGGCGAGTGGCGCCTGCTTGAGTTCACCTTCCGCATCGCGCGCCTCGACCAGCACTGATGGCGCGATCCCCTGACGACCTTTCACGCAGCCTGACGGAGAGAGCATGAGAACACCTGAAAATTACGACACCGATGTCCTGGTCGTCGGCAGCGGACCCGCCGGCGGCACCGCCGCCCTCCTGCTCGCCACCTACGGCATACGCACCCACCTGGTCACCAAATACGGCTGGCTCGCCGACACTCCGCGCGCCCACATCACCAACCAGCGCGCCATGGAGGTCTTCCGTGACCTCGGCATCGAGAAGCAAGCGCTGGAGAAGGGCACCCCGAACCACCTGATGGGCGACACCGTCTTCGCCACCTCACTCCTCGGCGACGAGATCGGCCGCATCCGCACCTGGGGCACCGGCGACGAGAGCCTGACCGAATACGCGGCCCAGAGCCCCTGCGGCATGATCGACCTCCCGCAGACCTACCTGGAGCCCATCCTCCTGGCCAACGCCGCCAAGCGGGGCGCCATCGTCCGACTGAACACCGAGCTCATCGACTTCGAACAGGACGCGGACGGCGTAACCGCGCGCCTGCGCGACCGGCCCAGCGGAACCGAGCACACCGTCCGCGCCCGCTACATGATCGGCGCCGACGGCGGCCGCAGCATCGTCGCGGACAAGCTCGGACTGCCCATGGAAGGACAGATGGGCAAGGCCGGCAGCATGAACATCGTCTTCAGGGCCGACCTCACGCAGCACGTCGAGCACCGTCCCAGCGTCCTGTACTGGATCATGCGCCCAGGCGCCGACGTCGGCGGCATCGGCATGGGTCTGCTGCGCATGGTCCGGCCCTGGAACGAGTGGCTCATCGTCTGGGGCTACGACATCGACAACCCCCCGCCGAAGGTCACCGACGAAGCGGCGGCAGCGATCGTCCGGGACCTCGTCGGCGACGACGAACTCGACGTGCAGATCGACAGCGCCGCCCTCTGGACGGTCAACCACGCCTACGCGACACGGCTGCACGCCGGCCGCGTCTTCTGCGCCGGCGACGCCGTGCACCGGCACCCGCCGTCCAACGGCCTCGGCTCCAACACCTCCGTCCAGGACTCCTACAACCTGGCCTGGAAGCTCGCGGCCGTCATCAAGGGGCACGCCGGGCCTGAGCTGCTGGACACCTACACCGACGAACGAGCCCCCGTCGCGAAGCAGATCGTCGAACGCGCGAACCTCTCCCGCGACGAGTTCCTGCCCCTCTTCGAGGCCCTCGGCGTCGTCGGCGGGGACGAGGAGGGCATCACCAAGGCCCTGCACGCGGCGCGGCAGCCGGACGCCGACGGTGCGAAGAAGCGGCGCGCCATCCGCGAGGCGATCGAGCTGAAGAACTACGAGTTCAACGCGCACGGCGTCGAGCACAACCAGCGCTACCAGTCGGCAGCCGTCATCCCCGACGGCACCGTGGAGACGATCTCCCGCGACGACGAACTCTTCGGGCGCCCGACCTCACGCCCCGGCGCGAAGCTGCCGCACGCCTGGCTCGCCGACGACAGGGGCGGGCGCGTCTCGACGCTCGACCTGATCGGCAAGGGCAGCTTCTCCGTCGTCACCGGTCTCGCCGGAACGGCGTGGGCCGACGCCGCCGACACGCTGGCCCAGGAGCTCGGTCTCGACCTGCGCGGCGTCGTCATCGACCGCGACGCGCACGACGCGTACGGCGAGTGGAGCCGCCGCGCGGAGATCGACGAGGAGGGCGTGCTGCTGGTCCGCCCCGACGGGTACGTTGCCTGGCGGCGGCCCAGCGGTGCCACCGACATCGCCGAGGCGACCCGCCTGCTGAGGGAAGCGCTGACCGCGGCGCTCTGCAGGCCCGCACTTCTGTGACGGCGAGCGGCGCCGGCGTCCGGAGTGAGTGAGCGCCGATCCCGCCGGGGATACCGTCGGGCTCGGCGCGGAAGGCGCCGCGGACATCTTCGCGGTCAAGGTAGCCGAGTCCGGCGATCTCCGCGATCGAACGGATCACCACCATCGCGGAGACCGTCGGCATCCCCAGCCACGGCGGCACCACCATCGAGAGCTCCCCCGGCACGGTCGCCGACACCGCCTGTTCTGCACCACACCCGGCGTCGGCACCGGATCAGAGTGCTTGGCCCTCTCCTGCTCACCGACGACCTGGTGGCCGATCCGGTCGCCTGCACCGACGCCGAATTCCGGCCGCCCACGGCACCCGGACTCGGCGTCACCTTCGGCGACGCCCAAATCGCCGAGTTCACCTGCGGGGTCGTCCAACCAATTCATCCATCAGCGGAGGAAGACCCATGGCTCAACGGCGAGCACAAACCTCCCATGACGCTCCGGCCACCGCTCCGCGCGGTGAGTACCTGATCAGGGGCGGCCATGTCCTGAGCGTCGACCCCGAGATCGGGGACATCGCCGAAGGCGACGTACACGTCCGTGACGGTGTGATAACCGGCGTGGCTCAGAAGATCGATGCACCGGACGCCGAGGTGATCGACGCGCGTGACTGCGTCGTGATGCCAGGATTCGTCGACGTGCACTGGCACATGTGGAACTCGGTCCTGCGTGGCATGTCGCACGACGCCGTCCAGTACTTCGGCCTGTTCCACCTGGCTCAGTTCTACACAGCTCGGGACCACTACTGGGCAGTCCGGTACGCGGCCACGGAAGCGGTCAACGCCGGACTGACCGCCTGCCACAACTGGGCCCACGGGCTGCGCGACTTCGCGGACGCCGAGGCCGAGATGCAGGCCCTGGCCGACTCGGGTCTGCGCGCCCGTTTCGGTTACGGCGACACGCTACCGGGACTCGACGGCTCGATCGGCGAGGCCGAACTGAAGCGTGCTCTCGCTTGGTTGGACGAGCACGGTGACGGCCGTGTCAGTCTCGGCATCGCGATCCAGAACGGCAAGGCGCTGCCCGAAGAGGTACGCGCGGCGCGTGGACTCGGCCTCCGGACGATCGCACCCCACACCGACTTCTCCGGGCATCTCGATCTGATCGGGCCGGACTTTCTGTACACCCACGGTGCCGGAGCCCCAGCCGAAGAGATCGCCTTCGTCGCGGCCACCGGGATGAAAGTGGGACTTTGTCCGTCCACCGACCCCCTGGTGGGCGCGGGACTGCCACCGTTGCAGGAGATGCTCGCCGGTGGCGTCCGCTTCGAGGACATCGGCTTCTCCGTCGACGTCAACTGTCAGACCGCCGTGGATCCGTTCGCGTCCATGCGCATCCTCCTCCATGCCGCACGCATCGCACAGCGTCCCGAAACCTCGTTCACCGATGTGGTGGCACAGGACTTCTTCGGCGATGGCCCGCAGACGCCCCTCATGCACCCCCGGGAAGTCATCGAGCTCGCGACCCTGGGCGGTGCCCGCGTACTCGGCCTGGACGAGGTGACCGGATCGCTCACCCCCGGCAAGCGCGCGGATGTGATCCTCGTCCGCATGGACCAGATCAACATGCTCCCGGCGCCCGGCAACGACCCCAGTCTCCAACTCGTCCAGAGCGCGGGGCCGGCGAACGTCGACACGGTGATCGCCGACGGACGCATCCTGAAACAGGACGGTCGCCTGCGCCACGCCGACGCCGCCGTCGTGAGCGCACAGGCCGTGGCCACCCAAGTCGGGATCCGCGAGAGAGCCTCTCGGGACGCGTCCCCGGATGCCCGGCCACGCACTTGATCGCACCGAGGTCGCGCTTCGGCACCGCCACGACTGACAACACCACCAGCCAACAACACCGAAGAGGGACGGTGTCCGCATCGCCGACAGACCACCAGTGGGTGCGCCGGGTCGTCACAGCCAACACCGCAGAGGGCACGGCCACGATCGCCACCGATGTTCGTCACCGCGTCGAGAGCAGCGGGAAGGACGGCCCTGCCGTCGTCGACCTGTGGAAGACAACGCTCGTGGACGACGAGCTCCTGGCCCACGGCACGATGACCACCGGCACGCCCTCTGGCACCACCCTGTCGAGCGGCGCGATGCCAGCGGCGTTGTCGTGGACGGAGGCGGCCAGTACCACCACCGCGATCGGCAGGCCCAGCACGTCGACGGCCAGTCCGCGCTTGCGGCCGGGCACTTTCTTGTTCGCGTCCCGTCCGGTGGTTTCGGCCGGGACTCCGGCGGCGGCGTGCAGGCTCTGGGTGTCGAGCACCACCAGGCTGGGGTCGGCTAATCGGCCCTTCTTCTCCCGGACCTGCCAGCGTAGTCAGGTCACATACCGCCCTCTCAGGTGTGCGCCGGCGCACGACGCCGCCGGTCGGCGCGGCTGCCGAACGCCCAAGCCAGCACCGTCAACACGCTGAGGGTCAGACCGAGCACACACACCCCGGTCCAGGCTCCCGTCCCGTATACGGCGCCCGTTAGCCCAGAGCCGACGGCTCCGCCGATGAAGTATGCCGTCATGTAGGCCGAGTTGACACGGCTCAGCGCACCGCTGTCCAACTGGTAGATGCGGCTCTGGTTGGCGACCTGGAGTCCTTGCACTGCCAGAGTGAACAGCGCGGCTCCGATGATGACCGGCGCGATGAGGTGGTTTCCGAAGAACAGGACCGCCCAGGACAAGGCGAGCAACAGGCAACTGAGGGTGGTCAGCAGGCCCCCACGTCCCCGGTCGGTGAGTGATCCGACCGGTCGGGCCACCAGACTGCCTACAACTCCAAGCAGCCCGAACAATCCGATGGTTCCCATGGAGTAGTGGTAAGGCGATCCGCTCAGCAGCATGGTCAGGGCGGTCCACAGCACCGAGAACCCGGCGAAGCTGAGACCACCGAGCGCCATCCGCACGCGAAGCACCGGCTCCCGCCTGATGATTCGGAACGTGGAGGCCAGCAGCGCCCCGTAGCCGATCCGCGTGGAGGACGTCACCACCGGCATCCGTAGCCGCAGGACCAGGGCGAGCACCCCCATGGCCACAGCGGCAGCGCCGTAGACCGTGCGCCAGCCGGCGAGATCGGCAAGGTAACCGGCCACGGTGCGGGCCAGCACAGAGCCGAGCAGCAGCCCCATCGCCATGGTGCCGACGACCCGGCCGCGATGATGTGCCGGCGCAAGTTCGGTGGCGAACGGGACCAGCACCTGCGCGGTCGAGGCGCCTGCTCCGGCGACGGCGGCGGCAGCCAAAAAGAGCGGGGCGGAAAAAGCGATCGCCATCACCGCCAGGGCGACCGCCGTGGTCAGCGACATCAACGGCACGAACTTCGCTCGATCGACGAGGTCACCCAGTGGCAACAGAAGGAGCAGTCCTACCGCGTAGCCTGCCTGCGTCAACGTGATGAGGAGTGCGGCCGTGGACGAGGACGTATGCAGCCCGCGCGCGATGGCGTCGAGCAGCGGTTGCCCGTAGTAGAGATTGGCCACGCACAGCCCCGTGGCCGTGGCCAGGAGCCCGGTGCCCCCTCTCGTCTTGTGCGACGTGTGCTGGTGAAGCGAGTCGGCCTTGACACCGACAGACATGATTCTCCTTGGAGTTGAGACCGTGGGGCAGTCCCGGCGGCCGACATGCCACCGTTCCGGCGCGAAGGGGGAAGCAGGTCTTCGGACGACGCTGGCCGAATCAGGTGGTCCGTAGGTGCCGCCGCGGCCTACAGACAACCGCGGCGGCACTCACGGCAATCGCTACGGTCCGCCTCCTCGCCGGGGTGTCCGGCGACGGGCCTCCGTAGGCAGGGCCGTCCCTACGGTCCCCTCAACCAGTTGATGGTTCTGTAGGGACGAAACGAACGTGCCTACCTGCAGACGTTGCGCTGCGACCCGAGGCCGGAGATCTCACTGTCCATCACGTCCCCCGCGCGCAGGAACCGCCCGTAGTGGGAACCATTGCCCTCCGGCGAGCCGGTGATGAGCATGTCGCCCGGCTGCAGGACCAACCGGTGGGAGACGTAGGAGATGAGGGCGGGGATGTCGAAGACCATGTCACCCGTGTTGCCCTTCTGCATGACCTTGCCGTTGAGCCGCAGGGTGATGTCGAGATCGTGCGGGTCGGCCACGAACCGCGACGGGACGACGTACGGTCCCGTGGGGTAGAAGCCGGGCTGGTTCTTCGACCGCATCCAGTCCGTGCCCATCATGGGGATCTCCGGGCGGGGCACCAGACTGCGCGTGGTGAGGTCGTTGCAGATGGTGTAGCCCGCGACGTAGTCCAGTGCCTCGGCAGGGCTCACCTCTCGCGCCTCGCGACCGATGATCACGCCCAGCTCGAGTTCCCAGTCGTGGTTCTCACCGATGGAGGGCAGGACGATGTCGTCGTAAGGGCCGCTGATGGCTGACGGAACGCCGATCCAAACATACGGCTCACCGTTCGCCCGGCGCTCGTCGATCTCCCGGGCAGCCTGCTCGCGCAGCTCCTCCTCGGTGGCGTCCGCCTTCCCCAGGCGGTGCGCCACCGTGATCTGGATGACGTGCTCGCGATAGTTGGCTCCGGCAGCGATGATCTGCCCCGGCAGTTGGACCGGGGCCAGCACCCGCAGGTCGCCGAGCGGCAGCCCGGGGCCTACGGGCGCGTCGGCGAGACCCTGCAGCGCATCGAGGGCCGCCTCCCAGTCAGCGAGCAGGTCCCGGGTGGTGGCGGCCTCGGGCAGAACGGCCCGGGTGCCGTACACCTTGTCATCCAGGACGATGCCGGGGAACGGGCTGCCGGACGCTTCGGCGAACGTTCCCAGGGAGAAGGGCGTACTGCTCATGGGTGTCCTCAATTTTCTGGTGATGGCGGGCGGACCAGCCGGGCGGGATTCTGCTCGGCGTCATCCGCGGGCCCCGGGTCCACGGCGTCGCTCAGAAGGCTGGCTTGAGCGAGCGGCTGACCGGGAGCTCGATCTTGTCTTGTGTACTCATGTGCGGGATCCCGTGCGTCAGCCGACTCACCAGGCATGCGAGGGGATCCCGTCCAGAGTCACCGGCCGTAGAAGGCCGGCGACTTGTCATGGCGGGGCGGGCTGCCGACGCATGGACAGCCCGCCCTCGTCTCATACGGGGGGTGCGATGAACAGTCCGCGGTCGGGGTCGTTGAACATCTCCCTGGACACAAAGTCGTTCATGGGGTTGGAGGTTCCCCACTGGTCCGAGGTCTCCGGGTCGTCGGTGCTGTAGAGGTGGGGATGCCAGGTGTCCTCGTCCAGCGTCTCCAGCTCCGTGGTGTACTCCATGGTGTTGCCGTTGGGGTCGTGGAAGTACGTGAAGGTGTTGTCGCCCGCGCGGTGCCGGCCCGGGCCCCACACCTTGTGGACTCCGTCGCGCATGAGACGGCCGCTGCCGCGCATGTACTCGTCCAGCCCCCGCATTTCGAACGACGCGTGGTGCAGCGAGACATGCGGGCACCGGGCGATCGCCATGCTGTGGTGCTGCGGGTTGCACCGCATGAACCACATGATCCCGCCCAGCTTCGGATGCACATTGGTGTCGGTGAGCCGGAAGTCCAGGTACTTCTCGTAGAAGGCTTGCAGTCGCTCCGGTTCAGGCGAGTTGAGGACCACGTGCGACAACCGCACGGGAATGTCCTCGCGCTCCTCGACCTTGCGGTGGGTTCGGGCGGCGACCTCGGTGGAGATCTCGATGGTGCGCCCTTCGACGTCGAAGAACCGGAAGCCGTAGCCGCCGCCCGGCGTCTGCAGCGTGTCCGGCCCTCCCACCAGTTTCACGCCGTCCCTGGCCAGTCGCGTGGCCAGAGCGTCCACCGTCGCACGGTCGGCCGCGCCGTAGGCCACCAGGTCCAGACGCTTGTCCTGAGAGCGGCGGACACGGATCACGTACTGCTCCGGCGAACCCTCAGCGGCGAAGTACGTGAGGTCACCGTCTGTGCCGACCTTGGCCAGTCCCCACTTTTCCTCGTAGAAAGCGACCTGCTTCTCGTAGTCCTGCACCGCGATGTCCACGTGCCGCAGATGAGTGATCGGTCGATCAGGCATGACGAACTCCATTAGTGATGATGATGAGTGATTGCGGGGTTGCGGAGTTGCGACGATCAGCTCAAGGCCGCCGACCCCTCGGTCCGAGTCATGTCTCGCTGGGCCTCCCGCTCGAGTCCCAGAGGCAGCATGCGGAGCAGTTCTTCGAGGCTTTGGGCCGTCTGCGCAGTCCCGGCCACGTAGCGGTCGGGACGGACCACGACGGCCGGGGACATCACGGATTGGAGCAGCTCACCGATCTGCTCCATCGAGGTGAGCACAGTGATTTCGGGCTCGTCCTCCAGGGATGCACGGAGGGAGGCGGGAAGCCCGGCCAGCAGTTCGGGCTCAGCGGCAAGCAGGAAGCGATTCCCCGCTATGTCGTCGAGACGTGTCCCGTCGTGCAGCAGTGGCTGAATCGAGAGGCGCCCGGCGTGCACGTCGACGTCTCCCGTGTGCAACCCGGGTCCCAGGGCTGGGTCTGCGGGGAAGCCCTTCTCGGGCTCGGCGAGAAAATGAGCATCCCGCTGGGCAGCGACATGAGCGTCGGTGGTCTGCACGAGGTTGGCCATCGTCGCCGCCTCGTTGACCCAGTACCAAGCGTGGGGCCGACGCTCGGACTCGTAGGTGTCGAGCAGGGACTCGGGGGCCCTTCCGCTGGAGACGAGCCGCAGTTTCCACACCAGATTGGTCACGTCCCGCATACCGGCGCACAAACCCTGACCGAACAGGGGCGGCGCCTGGTGGGCGGCATCACCCGCGAGGAACACGTTGCCAACCCGCCACCGCTCCGCAACGCGGGCGCGGAAGGTGTAGATAGAGCGACGATCCGGGGTGAAGTTCTCAGGTGTGAGGAGGCCCTTGCTGAGCCGGGCAATCCCCTCGGGCGTGATGATCTCGTCCGGATCGTCGCCCGCCAGTACTTTGAGCTCGATGCGCGCACGGTCGCCGGGCAGCCTGAGCCAGAGCGCGGGCCTCGTGTGCCGGCCCAGAAGCACCATGTCGCCCTCGATGTCCGCGGTCCCGTGCAGGTGTCCATCGGCCACGAGCCACGGGTCGTCGACGCCGAGGTTCTCGACGGGGATGCCGAGCGCTTCCCTGACCGTGGAGTTGGCACCGTCGCAGGCGACCACCCAGCGCGCGGTGATCGTGTGCCGCGCTCCCTCGGTCGTCCGGACATGGCAGCGGACGCCTTCCTCGTCCTCCTCGATTTCCTCGAGCGTCGTCCCGAGGCGGAGATCCACACCAGGGAGCCGGTCGACCTCGGCGCGCAGCAGCGCGTCGATCTCCGGCTGATGGAACAGGTTCTCGCCGTGCCACGCCTGCGATCCCCACTGTCCGGTCACGAAGGACAAGAGGGTCTCCCCGGCTTCGTTCTCCATCCGGTAATGACGCATCGGACTTGTCACAGCGGACACCTGAGACGCAAGGCCGATGGGCTGGAAGGAGCGCATCGCCTCGGCATCGAAGTGCACGGCGCGGGCCTGCTTCCACATTTCGGGCCACATCTCGATACCCACGGCCTGCACGCCGGCATGGCCCAACTCGGCCAGCATCTTCACGCCGATGGGGCCACCGCCGACGACCAGGACTTCGCAGTCTTGGGACACCAAATTTCCCCTGATTCTCTCTGGTACTTGTTGGAAGTACCGCTCTTACTTGGGCACTCCGTCGGCCCGTGCCGGACCTTCCGGCCGCCCCGGCTGTGCGCCCCTGTTGGCCCGGAGTCAGCCCCGGCGCGAGCGGCGCGCCGATCGCGCACGTGAGTGGTGGGTGCTGAGTCCGTAGAACTCTGTGACGAAACCCGCGTCACCGCCCGGCCTTCCCATCTGCGCGCGCTCGTGTGCTGCGCGGGGCAGCAGACGTCGGGGGTGGGCAGTTTGGGCCGATGTCACGGCCGCAACTCCGCGCCAAGAGGCCCGTCGGCGTACGGATCCCCGGCGCCCGGTACGGGCTGCGGCAGCAGGCCGAACCCGTCGCGCATCGACAGGATCCGCTCCAGACCCGCACGCGCGGGAACCAACGACTCCGGACGCGTCCGCAACGCCGCCCGCGCCGAAGCCGGGCCCGTGACCACCTCTCGCCATCAGGTCCAGCACCTGCTCGTGCGACTCATCGCAGAGCCACTGCCGCGCGGCTTCCAACGCCGCCAAATACAGCAGAAGCCCGTCGCCATCCGCCTTCAACACCCCCGGGCCGGCTAGTACGCCCTGTCCAGGAAAGTCCGGCACCTCCGTCTCCACAGAGGCCAGAGACACGAAGCCCTCCCCCGTCGCCCGCTCATCCAGAGGCGGCCCGAGCAACGTCGCATCGATCGACCCCGCACGCAGCGCCTCCCACCGCTCACGCACCCCACCCACCGGCAGCAACGTGTAGTCAGTGGCCGACAGACCACGCCGAGCGAGCAGATAACGCAACACCACCGCGAACCCGTTGTTCACGGCGTCGACGCCCAGCACCGCGCCCCGCAGTCCCTGCACCCCGGCCACCGAGGGCCGGGCAACCAGCTCAAGAGGCGTTGTCGACTCCACCTGGGCCACGATCCGAAGATCCCCGCCGTCGGCGTTCCAGACCAAGAGGTTGTCCATGGCTGTGACGCCGACATCGACGTTCCCGCTCAGCAACCGGTCTCTCTGATCCGTCGACGACTCGATTAGCACCGTCTCGACGTCCACACCCATGTCGGCGTAGATCCCCAGCTCGTCGGCTACGACACAGACAGAAGGCGGCACGAACACCGCCCGTCGAAGGCACACCGTCATCGGGCGCCCTCCTTCCTGCGAAAGGCAACGCAACAACACTACATTCGAAACGATACGTTTCGCATCTCATGCACTTCATCCCGCCCCCTTGCTGAACGAAGGAACAGCGTGAACTGGACTCATGACGCATTACTCGTGCCGTCGCGCTCCGACGGGGTGACGCCGGCCACAGAACCTCCTCTCCGGCAATACGAGCCGCGATGGGCCGACACAGCAGGGGAAGCGCGAGATACTCAAGACCACGAAGGGCCGCGTCCGCATGGATCGCTCGAACCAGGACGGTCGGCGCGCACGCCCCCGGGAGCAGCTGAGAACCTGCCGTGCTTCTTGACGGGCGCCAAGCCATTCGATACGTTTCGTATCTATTTCTGGGTACGCGCATGCCAATCGCGTCGGCATGGGGACTGCGGTCGCACCTGAGGTGAATTTCTACTGTGGCTGTACGAAGCGAATCGAGCCGTCGCGCGATCCTCGACGCGACCATGGACCTTCTCGTTCGTGATGGACGGCGTGCCATCACAGTGCAGAAGCTGACCATGGAGGCGATCGCCAAGCGGGCCAAGGTCAGCAAGGCGACGATCTACCGGTGGTGGCCCAGCAAGGCCGCCGTCGTCATCGACGCCTTCATGGAAAACCACCTGGCGCACACCCGCATCCCCGAAGGGGTACCGGTACGCGACGCCCTCCTGGCACACCTCAAGTCGCTGATCACTCACTACGCCGGCCCGCAGGGCAAACTCGTCGCCCAGATCATCGCCGAGGGGCAGTACGACCCCGAGACCATGGCCAACTTCCGCGAGCGCTTCTGGCAGGGGCGCGCCGCGGCCGTCGAGAAACTGATGCGCAGGGGAATCGACGAAGGCGTCTTCCGGCCGGACCTGGACCCGAGCGCGGCAGCCCAGTTGTTCTACGCACCGGTCTACTTCCATCTCCTCTTCGGCGTCAGCCCGCTCGACGACGCACTTGCCGAACAACTCGTTGACTTGGGAATCCGAGACCTAGCAGCCCATCCAGTCCAGGACGGAACAGCCCGAGTTCTCAGCACTCCCACCCAAGCCGGACCAGGTAGTTGGTCCTCCTGCGCTCCCGACTGATTCCTAAGGGTCTGTACGGTCAACGGTGGATCTTGAAAGTGGAGTGACACCTGATGACAGACGTGACCGGGTCGGCTGAGGCCGTGTAGGAAGTGCAGTCGGCCGGGCTGAAGCCAGACGATCTGGACGACCAGCTGATTAGTCAGCTGGTCGACGGGGCCCAGGCCAGCGGGATCAAACTCACCGGTCAGGGCGGGCTGCTGCAGCAGCTGCCAAAAGGATCCTGGAGTCCTTGAAGGCGAGATCAGCGACCACTTCAGGCCTGAGCTTGGCGTTTAACGTCGCAGGTCACTCGACCTGCTGAGATCCTCGGAAACCGGCGGCACGTGACGCGGCCGTTCTTCACGCTTCGAGATGTCGAGTAACGAAGCACGAAAGAACGGCCGCTGCTA
>NZ_JBQQCG010000101.1:0-37598 GCF_052245575.1 Streptomyces sp. 2A115
GCGCCGGCCTGAGCCTCTACCAGGTCGTCCGCGAGCTGCAGACACTCCTCGCCCTCTGGACCGGTGCCTGCCCCACCTGCCACCACGACATACCCACACCAATACGCACCTGACCAAGCCCTACTAGAACCGTGAAACCTGGACGCCGTCCGGTGGTGCCGCCGTGGTGCCGCGTGTCACGAGATGCGGGGCGATGACGGTCTCCGTGCCGGACGGCTCCTCGTCCTCCAGCCGTGCGACGGCCCGGCCGACGGCGAGTTCGGCGAGGCGGGAGGCGTCCTGGCCGACGGTGGTGAGGTCGATGTGGGCGAGGCGGGCGAGGCGGCTGTTGTCGAAGCCGACCACGGAGATCTCGTCGGGAACGGACACCCGGGCGCGCAGGAACGCGTCGAGCACGCCCGTGGCGCAGCGGTCGTTGAAGGCGAGGACGGCGGTGGGCCGAGGCCGGGCGTCGAGGAGCGTGCGGGCGGTCGTGGCACCGTCCTCCTCGGTCAACCCGCCGGGCAGAACGCGCACACGGTCGCCGAGGCCGTGGCGATTCATGGCGGTGCGGTAGCCACGGCGCCGGTCGGCGGCGCCGGGTGCCTTTCCGCCGTCGATGTGGGCGATGTCGCGATGCCCGAGGGCCACCAGATGGTCGACGGCCTGGCGCGCACCCTCGTCGTCGGCGGTGCGTACGACGTCCACACCGGCGGCGGGCGGCCGCAGCCGCCGCACCACGGAGACCACCGGCAGGTGCGCCGACAGCTCGGCCAGCCGTGCGGCGGGGGCCTGTGGACCGAGCAGGATCAGGGCCTCGCAGCGGTCGCCGAGCAGCGTCTCCACCGCCTGCCGCTCACTGCGGCTGGGGGCGACGGCGCTGAGGGCGACCTGGTAGCCGGCGGACTCGGCCGCGGTGTAGATGCCCTCCACGAGGTCGGTGTGGAAGGGATGCTGGAGACCGAACTGCACCCCGAGCAGTCGCGAGCGGTTGCTGCGCAGCAACCGGGCCCGGGAGTCCGGCCGGTAGCCGATCTCCCGCGCCGCCTGGAGCACCCGCTCGCGGGTGGCCGCGCTGGCGCCCTTGGCCTCGCGCATCACGATGGAGACCAGCGCCGTGGACACACCGGCCCGGGCCGCCACGTCGGCGAGGGTCGGCCGCTTTCCGTCCGGGACCACGGGGGTCACTGGCACCGCCGGCCTCCCTGGTCGAGGTGTGTGACTCGGTCGGGGTGCCTGTACCCGCCGAGGTGTCTGCTTCCGCCGACGATCGTAGACCAAGGGGGAACGCACTGGTCGGAGAGAACTGCAACGTTCTAGGTCCGAGCCGTCCCGGAGCTTGACACGGCGCCCCGGCGGCTGGCGTACTGCTACTCCCGACCGATTCTAGAACGTTCTAGTCGGTTGTGCCCCCGTGCCGAACGAGAGAGGGCGAGCAGCGATGTTCACGTTGGCGGTCTGTGCCGAGATGGTCTTCCGGGACCTGCCGATACCCGAGCGGGCACGGCGCGTTCACGACGCCGGATTCCAGGTCGAGATCTGGGACTGGACCCGGCACGATCTCGACGCCCTGGCCCGGACCCCGGCCGAGTTCTCCTCGATGACCGGCTACATCCGCGGCAGCCTCACCGACGAAGACGGGGTCGCCGAACTCCTGCGTACCGCCGAGGAGTCGGTGCGGGCGGCCGAGCGGCTGGTCTGTCCGCGGCTGAACCTCCACGGCACCGGCCTGGACGGCGAGGGCCTGCCGGTGGTGCCGGTGACCGGCGAGCCCACTGGGGAGATGTGGATAGCCGCCCATCGCACGCTCACCCGCCTCGCCGAGTTGGGCGAGAGCGCGGGGGTCACGTTCACCCTGGAGAACCTCAACACCGCCGTGGACCACCCCGGGGTGCCGTTCGCCAAGGCCGCCGACACCCTGGCGCTGGTCGCGGCCGTGGACCGTCCCGGGCTGCGGATGAACCTCGACCTCTATCACGCGCAGATCGGCGAGGGGAACCTCGTCGAACTGGTCCGCCGGGCCCACGGCCTGGGCCTGATCGGCGAGATCCAGGTCGCCGACGTACCCGGCCGCTGCGAGCCGGGGACGGGGGAGATCAACTACCCGGCCGTCGCGAGCGCCCTCGTGGAACTCGGCTACGAGGGCACCGTCGCCATGGAGGCATGGGCTTCCACCGACAGCGACCTCGCTCTGGAACGGTTCCGCTCGGCCTTCACGCCCTGACGGCGCCGCAATTCCACACGGCGCCGCACTCCACATGGCACCGCACTCGACACGCACCCCTTCCCACCAGCGCCCGCCCGCAGACGTACGGAGAACCAGGATGACCACACACCAGCCCCTCGCCGTTGGCCTCATTGGTGCCGGACGGATGGGCTCCTTCCACGCCGAGACGCTCGCCCGCCGCCTTCCCGGTGTCCGCCTCGCCGCGGTCGCCGACCCCGCGCCGGGCGCTGCGAACCAGCTTGCGGACCGGCTTGCGGACCACCTCGGCCGTCCCACGGCGTACACCGAGATCGGCGAACTCCTCGCTGACCCGCGGATCGAGGCGGTGGTGATCTCCACCCCGGCCCGCACCCACGCCGACCTGGTCGTGGCCGCGGCCCGGGCGGGCAAGGCGGTCTACTGCGAGAAGCCCATGGCCGTCACCCTCGCGGAGGCCGACCGGGCTATCGCCGCGGCCCGTGACGCGGGCGTGCCGCTCCAGGTGGGCTTCAACCGCCGCTACGACGCCGGATTCCGCGCCGCTCACGACAAGATCGTCGCCGGCGGCATCGGCACGCCCCAACTGCTGCGCTCACTCACCCGGGACCCCAAGCTGAACGACCCGGCCCGCATCCCGCCATGGACGATCTTCCTGGAGACCCTCATCCACGACTTCGACACCCTGCGGTTCCTCAACCCGGGCGCCGAACCGGTCGAGGTCTTCGCCTGGGCCGACGCCCTGGTTCGCCCGGACTTCAAGGACCGCGGCCTGCTCGACACCGCCGTGGTCACGATCCGGTTCGACAACGGCGCCCTCGCCACCGCCGAGGCCAACTTCCAGGCCGTGTACGGCTATGACGTGCGCGGCGAGGTTTTCGGCTCCGCCGGAATGCTCACCATGGGCGACATCCGCCGCACCCATCTCACCTCGTACGGCCCGGACGGCGCCGCCGCCGACTGCGTCACCTACGACCAGGACCTGTTCCACCACGCGTACGTCGCCGAACTCGCCGACTTCGCCGACAGCGTCCGTACCGGGCGCATCCCCTCAGCCACCGGTGAGGACGCCCGGGCCGCACTGTCCATCGCGCTCGCCGCCGTCCGGTCGGTCACCACCGGCGTGCCCGTCAGCATCGCGGAACTCAAGGGAGAGTAGGGCGGAGTGAGGGCGAGGGAAGCCAAGCCGGGCCGGGCAAGGACATGTTGGGCCGGGTGAGGACTCGGGACGTCAGTTCAGGTCCTTCAGACCCGTCGCCCGGCCTTTCTCTTCCCACTGGATCTCCAGGTGCGACGCCATCGGGAACACATCGACGCCAAAGGGCAGTCTGATACCCGGGCGGCGTCAGGCACGCAGCTTGCGCTCATCAGCGAAGTACATTCACGGCTGCCGGCCGGCTCCGCCCTTTCGAAGCAGTCTTCGCAGTTCCGGGGAGCACGTCGGCACCCCGGTGCGCGACGTGGCACGTTCCTGAGAGGCAGCGCAAGACAACTCGCGACCAAGATCCGGACCATACATGGGCCAGACCCCGCCAACTACCCTTCGAATCACGCATATGCGCAGCGCACGTCGGCTGTCCATGAGTCGAGGTCGTCTCCTGGACGTTCGCCCATGAGCTGGGCGAGATCGCGTAGGACGCGGGTCGGCGCGGTCGTTTCTGGGCAGGCGGCGAAGAGTTCATCGAGGTGTGCGCGGCGCTTGTCGGACAAGTTCTCGGGGCGGGTCGTGGTCCAGGAGGTGAGCGGCGCGGGGAAGGCATGATCCGGTCGCCCTCGTGACGTCCTTGGTCGAGGTACTTGTGCAGGAGGTTGAGGCTGCGAGGTGCAGCCCAGCGCGCGGATCTCCTCAAAAGAGGTGCTTGACCCACAGGCCGGGCTCCTCTGCGCGACGCCGACGCAGATGGTCTCGGTGCGGGTCGACCGTGCAGGCACGATACCGGCGCCCCACCGTCGATCGTCAGGTCGAACCGCGTTCCCTGCACCGCTCCTCTGTCTCGCCGGATCGTCACCCCTGCCCGCAAGGTGGATCGCTCCACTGAGCTCCCGCCGTGAGGCTCCCGGCGCGGGCCCAGCTCCGGCCCGGTCGTGATGCACACGGAGACACCAACGCGCGCGGGGACGGACGCGGTTCGCGGCCGTGGAAGCGCCATCGGCGCGGACACTCCGTGCCACGCGGGCCTATGGGCCACCGCGCGGCCGGCCATCGCACGGCTGACGCCCTCTCCGGGTTCATGGCGCACAGGAGTCAGCCAGGTCGCCGTGTTGCGACAGCGTCACCTAATTGTTATGGCGGATGACAAATAGCGCCTCCCGCACCCTGGCGCACGGGTTCCGGAGCGCCGTAAGTTCCCGCTCACAACATTCAGCCGGGCGGATCACCCGACACCCGGCAATTCCGCCGAGAGCGCGCTTCTCGCTTCTTCTCACCACCCTCGTACGTCCGGTCGTCCGGCCGTAACACCAGAAAGGACCCTGCCCATGCGCAAGGGACTCCTCTTCACCACCGCCTCGGTGGCGCTGGTCACCTCGCTCACCGCCTGTGGCGGCTCCTCGTCGAACGGCAGTGACTCCGGTTCCGACGCCAAGCCGAAGATCGGTGTGATCCTCCCGGACAGCAAGTCCTCGGCCCGCTGGGAGACCGCGGACCGCAAGTACCTCTCCGAGGCCTTCAAGGCGGCGGGTGTCGAGTACGACATCCAGAACGCGCAGGGCGACAAGCAGGAGTTCCAGACCATCGCGGACCAGATGATCACCAGCGGCGTGAACGTCCTGGTGATCGTGAACCTGGACAGCGGCACGGGTAAGGCGGTTCTGGACAAGGCCAAGGCGCAGGGCGTCGCCACGATCGACTACGACCGGCTCACCCTCGGCGGCTCCGCCCAGCACTACGTGAGCTTCGACAACACCGCGGTCGGGAAACTGCAGGGCGAGGGCCTCAGCAAGTGCCTGAGCGACATGAAGGCCAAGAAGCCCATCGTCGCCACGCTCAACGGCTCTCCGACGGACAACAACGCCACTCTCTTCGCCGAGGGCTACAACGGCGTCCTCGACCCGAAGTACAAGTCGGGCGACTACGTGAAGGGCCCGGACCAGTCCGTCCCGGACTGGGACAACGCCCAGGCCGGCACCATCTTCGAGCAGATGCTCACCAGCGAGCCCAAGGTTGGCGGCGTGCTCGCCGCCAACGACGGTCTCGGCAACGCGGCCATCGCCGTCCTGCGCAAGCAGAACCGCAACGGCCAGGTCCCGGTCACCGGCCAGGACGCCACCGTGCAGGGCCTGCAGAACATCCTCGCGGGCGACCAGTGCATGACCGTCTACAAGGCGGTCAAGAAGGAGGCCGACGCCACGGCCAAGCTCGCCATCTCCCTCGCCAAGGGCGAGAAGGGCGAGACGAACGCGACCGTCGAGGACCCCGAGGGCAAGCGCAAGGTCCCGTCCGTGCTGGAGACGCCGGTGGCCATCTACAAGGACAACGTCAAGGACGTCGTGGACGACGGCTTCGTCACCAAGGAAGAGCTGTGCACGGGCAAGTACGCCGCCCTGTGCGCCAAGGCCGGCATCAAGTAGCCCTGACCGGCCGGCCGGACCGTTACCCCTGGTCCGGCCGGCCCGACCGCGGGCCCCGGGGCTCCCACCTCCCCGGGACCCGCGACCTCACGACCGTAAGGAGCCGTCTTCCATGACAGCGACCCCGATCCTTCGACTGCGCGGGATCGACAAGAGCTTCGGCGCCGTGCAGGTCCTGCACGACGTGTCCTTCGACGTCCACCCGGGGGAGGTGACCGCCCTCGTCGGCGACAACGGCGCGGGCAAGTCCACCCTGGTCAAGTGCATCGGCGGGATCCACCCGTTCGACGGCGGCGAGTACTGGTTCGAAGGTGAGCAGGTCCAGGTGCACAGCCCGCGTGAGGCGGCGGCCCTGGGCGTCGAGATCGTGTACCAGGACCTGGCGCTCTGCGACAACCTCGACATCGTGCAGAACATGTTCCTCGGCCGCGAGAAGCGCCGGGGACTCGTCCTGGACGACGCGACGATGGAGGAGATGGCCGCCCAGACCCTCGAAGGGCTGTCGGTCCGCACCGTCAAGTCCATCCGCCAGCAGGTCTCCAGTCTCTCCGGCGGCCAGCGGCAGACCGTGGCCATCGCCAAGGCCGTGCTGTGGAACAGCAAGGTCGTCATCCTGGACGAGCCGACCGCCGCGCTCGGTGTCGCCCAGACGGCACAGGTCCTCGAACTGGTCCGGCGGCTGGCCGACAACGGTCTCGCCGTGGTCCTGATCTCGCACAACATGAACGACGTCTTCGCGGTGTCCGACCGGATCGCCGCCCTCTACCTGGGCCGGACGGCCGCCCAGGTCAGCACGTCGGACGTGACGTACTCCCAGATCGTCGAACTCATCACCTCAGGCCGCAGCGGGGACCTCGGCCTCGCCCACAGCAACGGAGTCACCGCATGACCGCCGCAGTCGCCCCCGAGAAGCCGGACCTGCCGCGCGGTCCCGGTACGTCGAAGAAGAACGGAGCGGCCGAGGCCGCGAGTCTGCGCTCTGTCG
The DNA here is from genome assembly GCF_052245575.1 of Streptomyces sp. 2A115. Classification (NCBI taxonomy): domain Bacteria; kingdom Bacillati; phylum Actinomycetota; class Actinomycetes; order Kitasatosporales; family Streptomycetaceae; genus Streptomyces; species Streptomyces sp. 2A115. The sequence continues at coordinate 6,738 of NZ_JBQQCG010000101.1, forward strand.
CCCGGAACTACGTCGAGCGGGTACGGGGCGGCGAGTTGGGCGCCCTGCCCGCCATACTCGGCCTGATCGTCCTGTGCGTGTTCTTCGCCGCCCTGCGCCCGGTCTTCCTGTCCGAGCTGAACTTCGCCAATCTGCTGACCCAGGGCGCGGGCAGCATCGCCATCGCCATGGGCCTGGTCTTCGTCCTCCTCCTCGGCGAGATCGACCTGTCCGCGGGGTACGCCAGCGGGGTCTGCGCCGCCGTCCTGGCCATCCTGCTCACCGACCACGGATGGCCCTGGTACGGCGCGGCCGGCGCGGCGATCCTCACCGGCACGTTCATCGGCCTGCTGCTCGGCCTGCTGGTGGCGAAGGTCGGCATCCCCTCCTTCGTGGTCACCCTGGCCGCCTTCCTCGGGTTCCAGGGCATCGTGCTGATGCTGCTGAAGGAAGGCACCAACATCTCCATCCGGGACCAGACGATCCTGGCCGTCGCCAACAACAACCTCTCCCCCGCGCTGGGTTGGGTACTGCTCGCCATCAGTGTCGGTGCGTACGCGGCGATCCAGCTCCGGAAGAACCGCAACCGCCGGCGGCGCGGGCTCGCCCCCGCCCCACTCACCCTGCTCGCGGTCAGGATCGGCGGCCTGGCGGTGCTCGGTGCGATCGCCGTCCACCTGCTCAACCAGGAGCGCAGCCGCAACGTCATCGTCGACTCGCTCAAGGGCGTGCCGATCGTGGTGCCGGTCATCGCCGTCCTGCTCGTCGCCGGTACGTTCCTGCTCCAGCGCACCTCGTTCGGCCTGCACATCTACGCGGTGGGCGGTAACGCCGAGGCGGCCCGCCGGGCCGGCATCAACGTGGCGGCCATCCGGATCTCCGCGTTCGTCATCTGCTCGTCGCTGGCCGCGGTCGGCGGCATCATCGCCGCGTCCCGGGGCAACTCGGTCGACCCCAACACCGGTGGCAGCAACGTGCTGCTGCTGGCGGTCGGCGCCGCCGTGATCGGCGGGACGAGCCTGTTCGGCGGGCGGGGCAGGGTCGTCGACGCCGTGCTCGGCGGCATGGTGGTCGCGGTCATCCAGAACGGCATGGGCCTGATGGGGTACAGCTCAGGGGTCAAGTACGCTGTCACGGGTTCGGTTCTGCTGGTGGCCGCAGGCGTGGATGCGCTGTCCCGTCGCCGGGCCGTACAACGATGAAATCTGGGGCTCCATGAAAGCCGGTCCCTCGCAGGAGGAGATTCGCCGGCACAACCTCGGCACGCTGCTCCGTCATGTGCACATCGGCGGATCCATGTCGCGGGCCGTCCTGGCCGAGCGCATGGGACTCAACCGCAGCACCATCCTGGGTCTGGTGAGCGAGCTGGGCTCGGCCGGCCTGGTCCGTGAGGAACTGCCCCGTGAGACCGGCAGGGCCGGCCGGCCGTCGCTGGTCGTACGGCCCGAGTCCGACCGCGTGTACGTCCTCGCCTTCGACGTGGGCGTGGACCGGCTGGCCGTCGCGCGCATCGGCCTGGGCGGGGTCTTCCTCGACCACAGGGAGATCCCCGTACTTCCCGGGCATCGCGACGCCGGCAAGGTGGCCGAGGCCCTCGCAGGCTCCGCACTGGAAATGGTGGGCACGGCACCGCACGGCACCTACTGCGTCGGTGTGGCCGCCGCCGTCCGCGGAATGGTACGCCGACCCGACGGCCTCGTCCGCTCCGCCCCCTACCTCGGCTGGGAGGACGAGGAGTTCGGCGAGGACCTCATGCGCCGGCTGGGCCTCGGCCTTCCCGTCTCGGTGGGGAACGAGGCCAGTCTCGGTGCGCTCGCCGAGCACCTGCGCGGTGCCGGGACCGGCTGCCAGGACCTCGTGTACCTGCACGGTGACATCGGCATCGGCGGCGGTGTCATCACCGGTGGCCAACTGCTGGGCGGCGACAGCGGATATGGCGGCGAGATCGGGCACATGGTCGTCAACCCGCGAAACGGCAGACCCTGTGGCTGCGGGGGGCGCGGCTGCCTCGAAGCCGAGGCGGGGGAGCGCGCCCTGCTGGAGACCGCGCAGCGCGACCCGTCGGCCACCGGCCGGGAAGCCGTACGCGCCGTCGTCGAAGCGGCCGACCGGGGCGACATCACCGCCCGTGCCGCCCTGCACGACGTCGGCGACTGGCTCGGCATCGGCGTCGCCAACCTGGTCAATGTGCTCAACCCCCGCACGGTCATCTTCGGCGGGACGCTCCGCGAGGTGTTCCTCGGCTCGGCCGCCCAGATCCGCAGCCGTATCAACCGCCTTGCCCTCACAGCCTCCCGCGAGAACCTGCGGCTGCGAGTGGGGGAACTCGGCGACGACGCGGTGCTCATCGGAGCCGCCGAACTCGCCTTCTCCGAGATCCTGGTCGGCCCTCTGGAGACACTGGCCCGCGCCGGTGCATAGCCAGTACGGCGACGCGACCGCCACAAAGGCCGGACCGCGGCGCTTACCCCGGATCGCGTCCATGACATTCGCGGCGGACGAAGCCCGGTCCTGCTGCCCGATTCACGCCGCCTCGCCCGCCTGGGCGGCCGGCATCCAGCCGGACGCGATTGAATGCTGCGGCGCGGATACGTACATCATGCATAGGTGTGGACAGTGAACATACCGTGTGCAGCAACACCTTGTCACACTTGTCTTGGCCCGCTTTGACGCCAAGCCTTCACTTCCGCCGTACGGCCCCATGCGCCCGTTGCCCTGCTCTGCCAGTCCAAGCTGGGCGAACAGGTCCGGTCGACGCAGGGATCCGGCGCCGGGACACCATATGCACAACATGTGACACGATATAATTCGATTACCCGTCGACCTCGCAACGTCGCGACGCGGACTCCAGAGACCGCCGACGGGAGCACAGGAGCAGACGCCGACCTGCCTTCTCCGCGCGCGGCGCCGGGGAGCCGCGCCTTCCGCCGCAAGGACGAGACCCGCACGGGAGTTCCACCGCCGCATGGACGGCAGGCCGGCAGTCATCAGAGCTGCAAGACAAGACCTGGAAGTAGCTGATGCACGATGAATGACGGCATGACCGCGTGGCTTCCCTATCCTCCAGCGGAGATTCCTGGCCTGCCAGGCGGAATCTCCTACCAGCACTGGGACGGTTCCCACTCGCTGCCCGGTGACCCGAACGACGTCCGATTCCTCGTCGGGCCCCCGTTGCCCGGCGCGGAACATGCCCTGAGCCGCGTGCTGCCGCACGCGGGAAACCTCGAGGTCCTCCAGCTCCTCAGCTCGGGATACGACAACATGGTGCCGCTGCTGGCCGCGATGCCGCCCGGCGCACAGCTGGCCACCGCGCGCGGAGTCCACCGTGAAGCGACGGCAGAGCTGGCTGTCACGCTGCTGCTCGCGCTCATGCGCGGTGTCGACCGGTTCATCGGCCAACAAGAGCAGCACACATGGAAGTCGAGGATCTGGCCCACTCTGGCCGGCAAGCGCGTCCTGGTCGTTGGATACGGGGCCGTGGGCACGGCCGTCGCAGCCCGGTTACATGCGTTCGGGTGCGAGGTCGTGCCGGTGGCCCGGGCCGAGCGCACCTCCCCCACCGGCCGTGTATACGGTGCGGCGGTGCTGCCCGAACTGCTGCCCACGGTGGATGCGGTGGTGCTCTGCGCACCGCTGGCAAAGGCAACGCGCGGCATGTTCGGCGCGGACTCCCTGGCGCTGCTCAAGGACGGGGCCGTGCTGGTGAACACCGCCCGTGGCGAACTCGTGGACACCGCTGCCGTGGTCCGCGAGGTACGCATCGGCCGACTGCGGGTTGCGCTCGACGTGACGGATCCCGAGCCCCTGCCCGCCGGACATCCGCTGTGGAACCTCTCCGGTGCGCTGATCACCCCTCACGTGGCAGCGTTCACCGACGCGTTCCGACCGACGTCGATGCACTTCCTACGGCGGCAGCTGCATCGCTACGCGGCCGGCGAGGAGTTGGAGAACGTCATCCCCATCACGCCGGAACACTGGGCCGGTGATCAAGCTGCCTAGGCACAGCTCAGTGTCGCAAAATTCTTCCCCCGAGGTCGTCGGGCCGGACACCGCCCTGGCACACGTGCCGCGCTTCTACGAGCACGAGGCGCACCACGCCCCCTCAGCGGCGTGGAATGCGTTCACCGCCACGTGGAACTGGGCCGCCCCGCTTCCCGCCGCCCTCCCCGCTGACCACGGCCTTCCCATCGCGCGTTCCGTCCCAGGCGGCTTCTCGCTGTCGGGGGTGTGGCGCATACCGTCGGACGTGCGGCGTGGACCGTGGCTGGCTCTGCCGGTCGCCGACCACCGGCAGCGGCTCGGGACAGACACAGCCGCGACAGGATCCGACGTCTTCGTGTCACACATCGCGGAGCATGCCTGTCAGTAGTGTGTATCCGCAACACGGCAGGGAGATCACCGTGGAATCGCGTCTCAACTACTTCGGCAACCCCCTTGCGGGAAAGATCCTCAAGCACATCAACTCGGCCAACAAGGTGGTGTCGGACTCGGCACTAATTCATGGCGGGGCCGCCTCGACGTGCTCATGAACAACGTCGGCACCGCTGCGGTGATGCCGCTGGCGGACACGGACCGAGCCGTGATCACTAGTCTGTTCGAGCTGAACGTGACGGCCCCGACCATGCTCGCCCATGCGTACCTGCGCGACTCGTCGGATTCCATCGTCAACGTCTCGAGCGCGTACGGTCACCGCCCGCTGGTCGGAGGAGCCCACTACGCCGCCACCAAGAGCGCCTTGAGCAGCTGACGCGGAGCTGGGCGCTCCAGCTCGCGCCGGAAAGCGTGCCACGCACATCACCGGTCAAGTGCTGACGATCGACGGCGGACTCGAGCCCAACTGACTCGGCCCCCCCTGGGCAGCACTCCGGTCCTCACATCGAGTAGCGAACGGATGACCTCATGACGGACCGCCACGCGTCCTCCCCCGCAGCCTCCGCTGCGTCGGCACCTGCCTCGACCCAACGGCTTTGGCCACTGCGGCACGCCCGCACCGATGTGCTGGATGTCGCCTATCACGAGACGGGGCCGGAGAAGGGGGACCCCGTTGTGCTCCTTCACGGCTTCCCCTATGACATCCACAGCTATGTCGAAGTGGCTCCGCTGCTCGCCGAGGAGGGCTTCCGCGTCATCGTCCCCTACCTGCGAGGCCATGGTCCGACCACGTTCCTCGCCGAGTCGACGTCGCGATCAGGCCAGCAGGCCGCCCTCGGCACCGACGTCATCGCCTTGATGAACGCCCTGGGCATGGACAAGGCATACCTCGCCGGATACGACTGGGGTGGGCGAGCCGCCTGCATCGCGGCGGCGGTGTGGCCGGAACGCTGCCTTGGGCTCGTGTCCGTCAACGGCTACCTCATCCAGGACATCAGCTCGGCGATGACCCCCATCAGCCCTGCTCTGGAGGCGGGATTCTGGTACTTCTACTACTTCCTCACCGAGCGCGGGCGTACGGCACTCACCACCGACACGAAGGAGATCGCCCGTGTCATCTGGACGAGGAACTCGCCCAAGTGGCCGTTTACCGAAGAGATCCTGGACCGAGCTGCCGAGGCCTTCGAGAACCCCGACTACGCCGACATCGTCACCCACTCCTACCGCCACCGGCTCGGCATGGCCCCCGGCCACCCCGACTACGAACGGCTCGAAACGCTTCTCGCCGACCAGCCCGTGATCACCGTGCCGGCCATCACGCTCGACGGCACGGCTGACGGAAATTTTCCCGCGACGGACGGCACGCCCTCCGCCCACCATTTCACCGGTCCCCGGCTGCACCGTCAGGTGCGGGACGCTGGTCACAACCTGCCTCAGGAACATCCCGAAGCGTTCGCGGCCGCGGTGCGAGATGTGCGAGCACTGCACCGGGAGCACGCCGTACGCCGGTAGGAACGCCTACTTGCAGGGCACGACGGGCTGGAACGGAGAGAACGTGATCGCCGGGCGGGATGGCCCGGTAGGTGTCACACACGGCGGTGTATCCGCCGGCCGGAAATTCGCATTGATCTCGCCGCCCTCACTCGAGTGGACCTGCTTGGGGTACGACATGTGAACCATCCTTCCCTGGGCCCCGGAGCGGGCGAGGAACCGCCCGCCGTGCGCTGCAAGGCTCACGCAACTGTTCTTGCCGCCTTCGCCCCACGCTTCTGGCCTCAGCGGGCAACCGCGCGCTGGCAGGGATGCGTGTCAACGTGTGGGACGTCATGGATCCGATCCGGCCCCTCATCGCCTCCAGCGCGGAGGTCGTGTCACTCACACAACCTGTCACATTCGCTGACGGCCCGGTCGTCATGAGTGACCAAGCGGCGCTGGAGCCTCGCGAGACCCGCGGCTGTAGCAACCACAGCGCCCCCGGACGGGATTTCCGCTCTGATGGAAGAGGTCTCGACCGAAGGGAAACTCGCCGAATAGGCAGATTCCGCGAACCGCGTGTCACAAGGAGGGCCGCTGGCCGGTCACTTCTCGTGCAGACCGAAGTTTCCCAGGAAATTCCCGAGAGGAATCCGTTATGAAGGTCGTAGTGATCGGTGGCACCGGGCTCATCGGTTCGAAGCTGGTCGGCAAGCTGGGCGAGCACGGGCACGAGGCGGTCGCGGCGGCGCCCAGTACCGGGGTCAACACGCTGACGGGCGAGGGGCTGGCCGATGTTCTGGAGGACGCATCGGTCGTGGTCGACGTGTCGAACTCCCCCTCATTCGAGGACGAAGCGGTCATGGAGTTCTTCCGCACCTCCACGACCAACCTCCTCAAGGCGGAGGCCAAGGCCGGCGTCAAGCACCATGTGGCGCTGTCCGTGGTCGGCACCGAGCGACTCCAGGGGAGCGGGTACTTCCGCGCCAAGAAGGCCCAGGAAGAACTGATCAAGGCGTCCGGGATCCCGTACTCCATCGTCCACGCCACCCAGTTCTTCGAGTTCGCGAAGGGGCTCGCCGACGGGGTCACCGACGGCGACACCGTGCGTCTGCCCGCCGGGAAGATCCAGCCCATCGTCTCCGGCGACGTGGCCGCGGCCGTCGGTCGCACCGCGGTCGGTTCCCCGGTCAACGGCGTGGTAGAGGTCGCGGGCCCTGAGGCCTTCGAGCTCGAGGACTTCATCCGCATGGGACTCACCGCCAAGAACGACCCCCGCAAGGTCGTCACTGACCCGAAGGCCACGTACTGGGGTGCCGAACTGCAGGAGACCACGCTCCTGCCGGGTCCGGACGCCCACATCGCCGAGACCAAGTTCGCCGACTGGCTCGCTCAGCAGAAGTAATTCCACCGCGGGTGGCCCCTGTCTCCGCAGACGGGGGCCACCGCTCTTCGTCCTTGTCCTGAATTTAAGGCTCACCATGGTCAATACCAGCGAAATCACGTCTTCCCCCCACCACCCCCTATGAAGCACTGACCGGCTTCTACGCCATCGACCCCGCACACAGCGCGACAGCGTTTTCCGTCCAGCACGCTGTGATCGCCAACGTGCGCGGTAGATTCACCGCCTCCGAGGGACTCCTCAAGCTCGACGGGCCCGCCCCACCCGGTCCGAGGCCTGCTTCAGTGTCCGGACCAGCAGTCCGGAGGCAGGGGTTCCAGGGCGGGACGCCCACGTCACCGGCCCGGACTTGCGCGACTCGGCAACGTTCCCTCTCCTCTCATGAGCTTCCGTTCCTCCGGAGTCCTCGATGCCGGTGACGACCGGTTCCGCCTGGCGGGGTACCTCCGGATCAAGGACGTCGAACTGCCCGTCCACATAGATCTCGAGTTCGGCGGAGCGGGCCGGGACGCTCAAGGACGTGACCGCGCCGGCTTGGAGGGCACCGCCACCCTGCGGCGTTCCGACCGAGGCCTCGCCCGGAGCACGGCCCTCGCCTCAGGCGGTGCCGTGATCAGCGACAAGGTGACCCTGACCCTCGACATCTCCGCTGTACGAGCTGAGAGGGACACACGATGACCCACGCGACCGATAACCGCGTCGACCTCATGGCCACAGTCGTCTCACTGGCCTCGGAGGCGCACGAGTTGGCCTCCGCTTGAGGCGTGCTCTGTCACGCCGTCGGACCACAGAGCATCGGCCGGCAGGTCGGCTGGTGATCGAGGTCCGCGGAAAGGACCCTCTCCAGGTGCGCGAAGTCACCGGTCTGGGCTGCCACGAAGAACGCCTGGACGAGCCGCCGATGCGCGACGGAGTCCACAGATTCTCTGCGTCGGTTCCGGCCGAGACGCTCCTGGGCGCGCGCGACCTGCTGCCTCGTGTTGACCATGCTCAGGCACAGGATCTCGGCGATCCGGCTGTACGGGTAGCCGAACCCCTCCCGTAGGACGTACGCCGCGCGCTGCCTGGGCGTCAGCGTCTCCATCAGAAGGAACACCGCTCGCTCGACGGCGTCCTGCTGTTCGGCCGCCGCATCGGGCGTCGCGGCGGTGTCCACCGATTCCGGGAGCCAGGGACCGGCGGAGAACTCTCGACGCCACCAGGCGGACTGGACGACGTTGATGGACAGCCGGATGGTCGTCCTCCTGAGCAGCGCCGACGGGTTCGAGACCACCGTGCGATCGGTGCCCTGCCACCGCAGCCACGCCTCTTGGATGACGTCCTCCGCCTCGGTCGGGTTGCCCACAATGCGGTTGGCGATCTTGAGCAGTCCAGGTCTGACACGGACGAACACCGACGTCGCGTCTTCCAGGTCACCGTTCGTCGGGCCGGCCGTCGTGCCCGCCATCTCCCAGCCCTGTTCCGCCTGGCCCAGATGTGTCTCCACGACGTGCTCCTCTGCTCCGTGGGTCGGCGGCTCGCTGGCTGCCGACAGCCAACGTCGCGCCCGGAGACCCCCGATCGCGCCCTTGGAAAACCGTGGGTGGCTACGTGGTGGTGCCGTGGTGGATCCATGGCCAAGCCTCCGGGGTCGGCCACCTCTGTCCGCGTACGACCCTGCGGTCGGTCCAGTTCGCCTTGATCGAACTACGACCGCGGTGATCCGGGGACGGATTACGATGCGGGTCGAAGTATCCGAACAAAGGGGCTGTCATGACGAGGAGCGGTGCAGGGACCGGACTCCTCGGGAGGCAGAACGAGTGCCAGGTGCTCGACGATCTCGTGGCCGGCGCCAGAGAGCGGCGCAGCGGGGCCCTGGTCCTGCGGGGCGAGGCAGGGATCGGGAAGACCGAGCTGCTGAAGTACCTGCTCGAGCGCGCCACCGGATACCGCACCGTCCGGGTCGCCGGCGTCCAGTCCGAGATGGAGCTCTCCTACGCCGGCCTGCACCAGCTCTGCGCTCCCCTGCTGGCCGGCCTCGACCGTCTTCCCGAGCCGCAACGCGACGCGATCCGCACGGCGTTCGGGCTGCGCAGCGGCGATGCGCCCGACCGGTTCCTGGTGGGCCTGGCCACACTCAGCCTCCTCGCGGACGCCGGAGGGGACCAGCCGCTGATCTGCCTGATCGACGACGCGCAGTGGATGGATCGCGTGTCGGCACAGACTCTGGAGTTCGTCGCCCGCCGGCTGCTCGCAGAATCGGTCGTGCTCGTCTTCGCCATCCGCGAGCCCAGCGTAGGCGAGGCACTGGGCAGCCTTCCCGAACTGTCCGTCACAGGGCTCACCGAGCACGACTCCCGGACACTGCTCGACTCTGTCGTCACCGGGCCGCTGGATCAGCGGGTGCGCGACCGCATAGTCGCCGAGTCGCGCGGCAACCCGCTGGCTCTGCTCGAACTGCCTCACGGGCTGACTGCGGCGGAGATGGCCGGCGGCTTCGGGAATCCGGACGTACGACCGCTGTCGAGCCAGATCGAGCATGCGTTCCTCCGTCGCGTCCAGTCGCTTCCGGCCGAGACACAACGCCTGCTGTTCACCGCGGCCGCCGAGCCGGTGGGCGACGTGACGCTGCTCAGACGTGCGGCTGAGCGGCTGGGGATCGACATCAACGCCGCCGCATCGCACGCCGACGCGACGGACCTGATCACCCTTGGCACCCGAGTGCGCTTCCGGCACCCGCTGGTGCGCTCCGCGGCCTATCGCGCCGCGGGCCCGAACGACCGACGCGAGGTACACAAGGCGCTGGCCGACGCGACTGACGCTCGGCTCGATCCCGATCGCCGGGCCTGGCATCTGGCACGCGCGACCTTGGACCATGACGAAACGGTCGCTGCCGAGCTGGAGCGGTCGGCCGACCGGGCGCAGGCGCGCGGCGGCATCGCGGCGGCGGCGGCGTTCCTCGATCGAGCTGCCGAACTGACGCCCGATGCCGCACGACGTGCGCAGCGCGCAGTGGATGCCGCACAGGCGAAGCTCCGCGCCGGTGCGTTCGAGAGCGCGGCTGTTCTCCTCGCCGCGGCGGAGGCCGGCCCCCTCGACGAGCTCGGGCGGGCGCGGATCGATGTGCTGCGTGCCCAGATCGCGTTCGCGCAGGGCCACGGCAGTGCGGCTCCTCCGCTCCTGCTCGCCGCCGCTCGCCGACTTGAGCAGCTCGACGTGGCGCTCGCTCGTGACACCTACTTGGAAGCGGTCTCGGCAGTGATCTTCGCCGGCCGCTTGGCGCACAGCCCAGGGTGGCGGGAGGTGGGCGAGGCGGCGCGCGAGGCGCCGCCGTCGCAGTTGCTGCGCGCGCCCGACATGCTGCTGGATGCCCTTGCCGTGCGTCTCACCGACGGCCACGCCGTCTCGGCGCCGATGATCGAGCGAGTTCTCCGGGCGTTCTGTGACGAGGACGTCTCCGTCCAGGATTCGCTGCGCTGGCTCTTGCTGGCCGGGATCATCGCGGCGGGCCTGTGGGACCAGGAGCGCTGGCACATAGTCGCAGCCCGTCACGTGGCGATCGCCCGTGAGGCCGGCGCGCTCAGCGAGCTGCCCCTTGCGCTCGACTCGTCCGCCGTCGTGCAGGTCTTCGCCGGCGAGCTGGCGGCGGCGTCGTCGCTGATCGAGGAGGTGAGAACGGTGACTGCGGCGATCGGGACCATCCAGCCGCCCTTCGGGGCACTCGCATTGGCTGCCTTTCGTGGTCGCGAGCGAGAGGCACGCGCGCTCATCGACGCCACGATCAGCGAGTCCGTGCCGCGTGGCCAGGGGCTCGGAGTCACCGTCGCGCACTACTACCACGCGGTGCTCTGCAACAGCCTCGCCCAGTACGAGGACGCGCTGGCCGCGGCCCAGGCGGCAGCCGCCCACCAGAAGGAATTCGGCGCGCCGCAATGGGGCTTGGCCGAGCTGGTCGAGGCGGCCGTACGCAGCGGCGCGCCCGAGCTGGCGCCCGACGCTATCGAGCAGCTCTCGGAGGCGACGCGAGCCAGCGGCACTGACTGGGCGCTCGGTGTCGAGGCGCGCTCGCGCGCTCTCCTGAGTGAGGGGGACGCCGCGGAGCGGCTCTACCGTGAGGCGATCGAACGACTCGCCCGGACTCGTGTCCGCGTGGAACTCGCCCGCGCACACCTCTTGTACGGCGAGTGGCTGCGCCGCGAGAACCGCCGCGTCGACGCACGTGCCCAACTGGGCGTCGCCCACGATATGTTCAGCACCATCGGGGCCGAGGCGTTCGCCGAACGCGCACAGCGCGAGCTGCAGGCCACGGGGGCGACGGTCCGGAAACGGACCGTCGCGACGCATACAGCTCTCACTCCTCAGGAGACGCAGATCGCTCGCCTCGCCCGGGACGGACTGACGAACCCCGAGATCGGCGCCCGGTTGTTCCTCAGTCCCCACACTGTCGAGTGGCACCTCCGCAAGGTGTTCACGAAGCTCGGCATCTCCTCCCGCAAGAAGATCCGCGCGATGCAGCTCGAAGGCGACGCGACATTGGCCTAGGTCAGGGCTGTCGCGGATGCCCGGCCGGACAGTGCGCTGCGGAGTTGTCTGCGGGACGTGATGCCGAGTTTGGCGAACACTTTCCGCAGGTGCCATTCGACGGTGTGAGCGCTGATGAACAGTTGCGCACCGATCTCCCGGTTCGTCAGTCCGTCCCGGGCGAGGCGGGCGATCTGTGCCTCCTGCGCGGTGAGGGCTGTCGGGGTGGCGGTCGTGCGTTTGGCCACCGTTTCGCCGGTGGCCCGCAGCTCTCGGCTCGCGCGCTCGGCGAACACGCCCGCGCCGAACCCGGTGAACATCTCGTGCGCGGTTCGAAGCTGGTCGCGCGCGTCGACGCGCCTGTTCTCGCGGCGCAGCCATTCCCCGTACAGCAGGTGTGCGCGGGAGAGTTCCACGCGGATTCGCGTGCGGTCGAGTCGTTCGATCGCCTCGCGGTAGAGCCGCTCCGCGGCGTCGCCCTCGCTGAGCAGAGCACGCGAGCGCGCCTGGACACCCAGCGCCCAGTCCGTGCCGGCGGCGTCGGTCATCTCGACCAGCCGGGCCAGGGCGGCGACGGCCGCGTCGTGATCACCGCTACGCACCCCCGCCTCCACTGACTCGGTGAGGTACCAACCGAAACAGCCCAGGTCCTCGTATGCGCACGCCTGTTGGGCGTGGTCGAGGGCGACGTCGTACTGGCCCAGGCCGTTGTGCAGCACAGCGGTGAAGTAGTGGGCCATTCCCAAGGTCCGTCCGTCACCCTTGGCCGTCGCGTTCCGGATAGCGGCGTCGATCGACTTCATAGCCTGGCGTTCGTCGTCCCGCCAGGCCACGACCATGAGTGAGATGCGATCTTGTGGGGCGTTGCCCGTCGCTCTGGTGATCGCGTCCGCTTCATCGATCAGGGCCGAGGCGGTGGCGAACTCGCCGGCCAGCAGATGTACGGCCGCTCGATGGGCGAGCGCCATGGGAAGGACGGCGAGCGCGCCGGCATTGCGGGCCAGTCGGACCGCACGGCCGGCCAGCTCGTGCCACGCCTCGTCGTCCCACAGCTCCGGTGCGACGAGTTCAGGTGCCACCGGGCACGCCAGCCAGAGCCGGCGCGTGACGTCGTTCTGATCGCCCCAATCGTCGTTCTGGAATGCCCGGACAGCCCTCTGGAGCGGTTCCACACTCGCCGCGTAGCCCGCCGTGAAGCGGGTCGACACCCCGTCCAGCAGGAGATCCGTCTGCCCCGGCAGACCGGGGCCGCGAGGCGTGTTGTGGGCGGCCTCGGCGGCATCCTGGACCGTCAGTCCGTTGCCGAGCCGGCCCGCGAAGATCGCCGCGGCGAGCGCCTCGAAACAGGCCTCGCGTGCCAGTGCCGCGTCATGGGGCTCCAGCTGTTTGGCCGCCTCGATGAAGAGGGGCGTGGCCGCACCGCTGCGGCCGCGGGCGAAGACGACATGTGCGTGCAGCCGCGCCAGCCGGGCGCGTTCCAGCTCGTCGAGCGGCCCCAACTCCGCGACCTTCGTCAGCTGATAGGCCGCCTCGGGCGCCGCCGCTTCGAACTTCGCCTGGGCGGCCGCCAGCGCTCGTCTGCCACGGAGAGCGGGGTCGGGCGTCAGCTCCATCGCCCGCTCGAGGAAGGCTGCCGCCGCCGCGGCGCCGCCCCGTCCCCGCGCCCGGTCCGCCGAGCGCACCAACTCGACGGCCACCGCCTCATCGGGGGCCACCGTCGCATGGGCACGATGCCATGCTTGGCGATCAGGGCCCGCGTCCGCGTCGGTGACCTCGGCCAGCGCGCGGTGAACCTCTTTCCGGTCGGACAAGGCGGCCGCGCGGTAGGTCGCCGAGCGCACCAGCGGATGGCGGAAACGCACGCTCGTGCCCAACTCGAGCAGTCCAGCTGCCAGGGCCGGGGACGCCGCGTCCATTGCGATCCCGAGCCTCTGCGCCGCGTGTCGCAGCAAGGTGACGTCCCCGACCGGCTCGGCGGCGGCGATCAGCAACAGCCGCTGCGTCGCCGGTGGAAGTAACTGGACCCGGCTGAGGAAGCTCTGCTCGATCCGGCTCGCCACCGGCTGCGTGTCCGGCCGGGCGAACCCGCCTGCCAGGTCGACGACCGTCGACCCGCGCGGCAGCTCCAGGAGGGCCAGCGGGTTCCCCCGTGCTTCACCGAGAATCCTGCTCCGGATGCGCTCGTCGATCCGCCCGGGTGCCACCGAGTCCAACAGCGAACGAGCGTCGGGCTCGTTCAAGCCGCGCACACTCAATTCAGGCAGCCCTTCGAACGTGGGCTCCTCGTCCTCCGACGCCCGCACCGAGAAGACAAAGCCGACCGACTCCGCTACGAGGCGTCGCGCCACAAAACCGAGCACCTGTGCCGACGCACGATCGAGCCACTGCGCATCATCGACCAGGCAGATCAACGGCCGCTCCTCGGCCACGACGGCCAACTGGCTGAGTACCGCCAGGCCGATCAGGAACCTGCTCGGCGATGCGCCTTTGGAAAGACCGAGGGCGACGCCGAGTGCGTCGCGTTGCGGGCCGGGCAAGTGGTCGATGTCATCGAGCAGGGGTCCACAGAGCTGGTGCAGCCCGGCGAACGGCAGCTCCATCTCGGTCTCGGTGCCGCCGGCTCGCGCTACCCGGCAGTCGACCGCGCTCTGCGCGAGATGGTCCAGCAGAGCGGTCTTGCCGATGCCCGCCTCTCCGCGCAGTACAAGAGCGGCGCTCTGGCCGGCTCGTACACTCGCCGCGAGCTGATCAAGCGCGCGACATTCCCTGCTCCGGCCAAGCACCCGTACACCACCGTCTCCCCCACCCAGGCGCCATCTTCGTCGATCGTACGTCTCTCAACGATTACGTGCCTCTCCTTATATGCCGGTCTGGGCTCCAAGGTGCTGTGGTGGTCAGGAGGTGGCCCCTGGTGAGCGGGAGCTGACGAGAACGGGGCAACGTGCCCGAGACCTCTCGACCGCGTTCTCCCCTTCTCCGGCAGGAGGACGGCGATGTACACGAGCGCCTTGACGTTGTCGGCGCCGTAGGCAACATCGCTGATGACCGAGCCGCCGTAGGAGTGCCCGGCGATGAAGGCGTCCGTGGGGGGTGCATATCTTCTCCTTGTCTCCCGGAAAGAGAGGAATGCCCAAGGGCCGGAGTTGCCTATCTTGCGAGCCCGGGCAGCATTCTGTCGCGTGTCGGAAAAGGCCCTCATCGCTGTGGGTTGGCAACGCAAGTCGGAGCGAATAAATGCGGGGCCTCCATGGACCTGCTTCACCTCCAACCTGTACGGGGTCAGTCTCCGCGGTCGCCCCACGCCCGAACTTCGGTCATCTGACTGCACGCGTACGTAAGACACGGTCAAACACACGGCAACGTGTCATGCAACGTGTGGGAGGTTGCGGCGAACGGGTAACAGGTTGCGCGTTGTTGCCCGTTACCGGAGAGGTCGGACATGCCGATCCCGATGCCTGCTGCGTCGAGAACAGAACGGGAGACTCCGCAGGGACCGGCCCCGGCACACACGCGATGATCGGCCGTGAGGAGGAGCTGCGCGTCCTGCGAGGGGGCTGACGGACACGGCGGCCGGCCGCGGCGGCGCACTGCTGGTCTATGGCACTCTGGGCGTGGGCAAGTCTGCTCTTCCGGGTGCGGTCGGCGCCGCGGCCGACGAGGGCGGGTTTCAGTGTGCTGCCCGCCTCTGAGGTGGAGACCGAGCAGTGGCTACCCGTCGCCGCGCTGCAGCTGCTGCTGTGCTGCTCCAACCGGTCGCCCGCGATATCAAAAACCTGGAGCAATTGTCAAGGCCTGTGGATCGATCTTGGTCAGGCCCGCAGTCTCGATGGGCGGCGCGACTGATTGTTGATCTTCTTCTCGTTCGAGGTCCGCGCAAAGCGTCGCCCGAATGAGGAGACCGTGGCTGCGTGAAGACGTCGGCCCGACCTGCTCCCTTCCCTCAGCTCACCCGTACGGTCAGTCGGCCGATCAGACAGTTCGTCGGCCGGCTGCCGGTCAGTCGGCGGGCAGGCCGAACCAGCGGAGGAGCACGGGTCGTGCGTCGTCGGGGGCGTCCTCGGGCCCGCGGGCATAGCGCGCGAGCAGGGCCAGATAGTCGTCATGGAACGCGTCCAGCTCACCCTTCGTGAGGTGGAGGAGGCTGCGTGAACCCCGCATCCAGCCTTCGGACTCCGCCTGTCCGGCGGTGAACTGCCGGGCGAGCTCGACGTCCTCCTCCATCTTCATCCGGTCCAGCTCGGCCGACATGGCGCGCTCGGCCTCCGTCAGCTCACCCTGCGGCGGTCTGCGGATGTCGAGGCCGCGCACCCCGCGCCACCAGCGCTCACGCCCGGTGGAGCGCTCGGGGATGTCTTCGATGAGGCCACTGCGCTCCAGCATGCGCAGGTGGTAACTCAGCGTCCCTGTGTTCTCGCCGAGGGCGGCGGCCAGCGTGGTTGAGGTGGCAGGGCCCGCCGCGCCGAGGTGGCGCAGGATACGCAGGCGCAGGGGGTGCGAGAGGGCCTTGAGTACCCCGGGGCTGTCGACCGTGCGCCGCCCTGCGGCGTCCGTTCTCCGCTCTTTCGTCATGGCGGCAGTCTATCCAGATAGCAGCGATTCCTCTGCAGACCTTCCTCTGCAGAGAAACCTCTGCAATGCTGTGACCTATGACGCCGAACCGAGTGACCTTGAATCGCACAGTCCGCCGCTTCACAAGTGCTGCTGTGGGGGCACTGCTTGCCGGACTCGCCCTGGGCGCCGCACCCGCGTATGGAGCTGAACGGGCCGCGGATCTGCCCGAGTTCGACTTCTCCGCCTGCCCGACCGTCGATGAGCTGCCCACGGGTGCGGACCCCGGGACCTGGCGCTGCGAGGTCATGCACGCCACGGGGCATCTGCGCATGGGCGCCGTCGACGAGCCTCTCACCGAGCCTATGAAGATCACCTTTGCGGAAGGCCGTGTGGCCGGTGAATTCCGCCAGGTCTTCGGGGAGATGACCGCTGCGCCAATCCGGGTGGGAGGCACCCTGTTGACTTTGACTCCGCAGTACGGCGGCTACTCGGACTTCCTGTCCGACGACACCCGGCGCGGCGAGTTCGACATCAAGTTCGTCATAGGCTCGGCGCACGGGCTGCTGGCCCTGCCGTGGTCGGGCTGCTCGGTGGGCAGCGATGAGGACGCGGTCCACCTAGTGCTCAAAGACACCAATCCCACCAGGGTGATATCCAAGGACCCCCTGGTCGCCGCCTTCGGTGCCCAGGACGCGGAGTTCGCCGCCCCGGGCGCTAGTGGCTGCGGCCCCCTTAGCCGCGCGCTCGACCGGGCCCTGGGCCTGCCATCCACGGCGGGAGCGAACGCCTTCGACATGGATGTCACGGTATCCATCCGGTCCTACATGTAGACCGGTTTCGGTTGAGTAATTGTCAATACCTGTGAGCCAGTTGAGGTGGTTCAGGCCGCGTGAGCTCGGAGCGTTCGACGAGGTGGCCGCGCTCGAAGCGGGCTCCGGCCCGGACGAGCGCGACGAGGTGGGGTGCGTTGAGCGCTCGCCACCGCTGCTGGGCGGACTCGACGAGCTTGAAGACCATCGCGAGGGCGGCGGCCGCACTGCCGGCGCCCTTGGTGACCTTGGTCCTGAGCCGGACCGTCGCGAAGGTCGATTCGATAGGGTTAGTCGTGCGCAGGTGAACCGGGTGACGCTCGGCGTAGCCGCGCTGGTCGGGGGCGACGACCCGGTATCCGGCCGACCTCAGCGCCCTGAACTGGTGATGCCGGGAGTGCCTGCTCTCCGGCTAGCCGTACAGCAGGACCAGCGGCCCTGCCCCTGTTCGGCGATGTGCAGCAGGACCCCGGTCACATCGACGAAGCGGTGGGTGGGCGAGCTGTCCACACGAGGTGCCCTGGAGAACGCGGGTGGTGTCACTTCTTCAACTGGGCGTACATGGCTTCCAGGTCGGCGGACAGCTGGGACTTGACCCAGCGGGTGGTGTCGTCGGCGAGCACCTCGTGCGCTCCCGCCTCGATGCCGTCGAGTGCGGCCACCGCGATGTCGCGGGGGTCGGCCTTGGGTGCGTCGACACCCGAGGTCATGTCGGTGTCCACGTAGGCCATGTGGAGCCCGGTCACCGCGATGCCGCGCGGCTGCAGCTCCAGGCGCAGGGAGTTGGTCTGCGACCACAGGGCGGCCTTGGAGGCGCCGTAGGGCGTGCCGTCGGCCAGCCAGGACAGGACGGAGTGGGCGTTGAGGATGTGGCCCCCGCCATTGCGCTCGATGACCGGCACGAAGGCCCGGGTGACCAGCAGCGGCCCATAGAAGTTGGTCTCCAGATCCCGGCGCACGTCCTCCATGGGGGAGTTGAGGTACGAAGCGCGGACGGAGGCCCCGGCGTTGTTGATCAGTATGGTGACGTCCTGGGCCTGCTCGGCGGCGGCTGCCACGGATGCCGGGTCGGTGGCCTCGAGCGCCAGCGGAATGGCATCGGGGTGGGTCACCGTGCGCGGGTCACGGGCCGTGGCGTAGACCTTGCCGGCCCCGCGCGCGTAGAGCTCCTCGACCAGCATCTTGCCGATGCCGCGGCTGCCTCCGGTGACAAAGACGCTGGCGCCCCTGATTGCTGTCATGACTACCTCCACAAGGATGAAAACCGATCGGTTTCACCACCGTAAACCGATCGGTTTCGTCATGCAAGTCGGGTTGAGCCCCGGGTGGCTCCGGCCACGGTCCCGTACCGCCGGTCCGGTAGACATCCGCGCGCAGCACCGTGCCGTCACGCATCTCCGCCGGAGCGTCGAACTCGATCCGGATCTCCGCCATGTGCCGCTCCGTTGCGTCTTTCTTGCGGGGTGCTTGAGTGCGGGCAGGCGTCAGCCGGCCAGCTTGTTCATCTTGCGGATCTGCTCGACGAAGACCTGGGCGGGAGCGAGGCGGCGCAATATGCGCGCGCGTCCGGCCATGGGGCCGGCGGTGTAGCGCAGCTTCGGTTTGGTGTCAGTGGCCGCGACGATCGCCTTGGCGACGATGGCGGGGGCGTCGCCGTCCCTGACCGCCTCTGCCATCACGCGGTCGACGGTGAGCCGCTGCTTCGCGTAGGCGTGCAGAGGGGTGTCGGGCTTGGCGCTGTTGGCCTCGAACCCGGTCCTGGTGTCGGATGCCGTGGTCGCGGACCTCGTGGTCCAGGGACTCGGTATAGCCCTCGACCGCGTGCTTAGAGGCGGCGTAGGCGGCCATGTAGGGCTGCAGCAGGAACCCGAGCACGGACGAAATGTTGACGATGCGCCCGCGTCGCTGAGCGCGCATGTGCGGCAGGACCTCGTTCATCGATGACCAGACGGGCGAGCTCGTCCGCGCTGGCTGGATGAGACTGTGGGAAACCGTGCACCTGTCGCTGGGTGCCGATGTCCACGCGACCACAAGCTTCTTCGCTTGCGGCATGCTCGGCAACACTCTTACGGCCATCGGGCTTCCCTCCGACCACAGGGAAGCAGGGGCGTGAGGCCATGCGCGCTGCTTCGGCTGCCGAAGTCGGGCAGCAACCCGAAAGAGCGCTTCGGTCGCCGATCCTTCTCGAAGTCGGGGCGGTATCAGTGCATGTCTGCCGCATCGAGCAGGGTGGTCACAGTGGGCGCGATGAGCCCGGTCAGGTTGTCGGCCTGGATTCCCGCGCGGGCGCTGGCGCCGTCGAAGACCAGGATGAGCTGACGGGCCAGCAGGTCGGGATCGCCCGCGCCACCCTGCTCGGCCTCGGAACGGAAGAAGCCCGTCAGGTTGGCCTTGATCCGGTGGGCCACCTGACTCGCGGGGTGGGTCTGATTCTTGAGCTCGATCTGCACAGCCAGGTACCGGCAGCCCCGGAACTCGGGAAGACCCGCCTGCGACTCCACCCGCCCGAAGACGTACAGGATCCGCTCGCGGGGTGAGCGGCCGTCGTCCGCCGGCGGCAGGAGCATGGCCACGAAGTCGGCGGCGCGTTCTTCCAGGCTCGCGGCCAGCAGTTCGTCCTTGCTCGCGAACAGCTGGTACATGGAGCGCTTTGACACCCCCGCCGCCTTGCACAGCGCCTCGACGCCGATACCGATGCCGTCGCGGTAGGTGAGCGTGGCTGCTGCCTCCAGCAGCCGCTCCCGGGGACTTTGCTTCACTTGGGTAGTCATACCGTGAGGTTAACTCGAATCGGACGAAATAGAAACCGATCGGTTTACCTGGAGTGTCGACGAGGCGCCCGCCGCCGGGCGGACGCCTGAAGCCCCCTCAGAGGCTCGACGGCGGCCTTGGGGGAGAGACCGCCGCCCAGCCCTGATGGTGCGCGCACCTCTCGTCCCCACGGAGGCGACGCACACCGGGGCCACTCCGAGTGATGGCCCCGTCTTGGGTGAGCCGTCTCCGCTACGCCGGGGCGGCAGTCTTCTCTGGCTCCGTCTCGGCGGGGATGCGGTGCAGCCCCTTGCGGTCGTACCAGCCGGTCATGCCGAAGCCGAAGAGGGCGGCCAGTGCGAGGCCGACGGCCATCATCAACCAGCCCCGCGTCAGGCCGGCGTCGGCCTGGGCGTCGTAGTAGAGGATCGCGCGGATGCCGCCGGTGATCTGCCGCAGCGGCTCGAACTCCGCCAGGAAGCGGTAGAAGCCGGGCAGCGCCTGAAGCGGCGTGGTGGCGTTGGCCGTCGGCACCGCCATCCCGATGAAGACCAGCGTGACCACCAGCATGCCGGGCGTGCCGAAGACGGCGAGCAGGGTCAGCGCACCGATCCCGGAGACCGCGATGGCGCACACCGAGTAGAGCCACAGCAGTGGCAGATGGGCGGCGTGCATTCCCATGATGCCGACCGCGCCCGCCATGACCAGGGTGCCCATCAGCAGGGACAGACCGACCATGAGGGTGCTGCTGATGGCGAGGGTCTGTACCCGGGTGGCCCGGATGAGCGGGCGGTGCAGGCGCAGCGGGCCCATGTCGTTGTGGGTGTAGCCGAGGGCGTGGTCCACCTGGCCGCTGATGACGTTGGCGGAGAGCATGCCGCAGACCACCAGGACGAGCGCGTAGTAGAAGGCCGTCAGACCCAGACCGCTGTGCGAGTCGAGTGGATGGCCGTCCTCGACGGTGACGGCGGCCGGGTCGGCGAGCAGGACACGTGCCGCGGCGGGCAGCTTCGCCTCCCCCGTTCCGCCCTGGGACGTGAGCTCCTTGCCCACCTGGAGCGAGGCACTTTCGGCCGCCTGTGTCGTCGCCGCCCGGGCCAGACTGGAGCCCACACTGCCGGCGGACTGGTTGGTCAACACGGTCAGCGTCGGACGGGTCGGGGTCCCGGTGGTCGCGGCGCTGGTGAGTGCGGTGGTGGCGGAGGTGAAGTCGGCGCGGACGATGAGCGCGCCGTACAGCTTGGCCTTGCCGAGTTCCTCCTTCATCTCCTTCTCGTCCATCACCTTCCAGTCGATCTTGTCCCCGCTCTTGGTGGACTTCTTGATCGACTCGGTGATCCCAGCCCCCAGGTTGACCTGCTTGCCGCCGACGGCGGCCCCCTTGTCGGCGTTGACCAGACCGACGGGCAGATTCTTCATGTGATCGACGGGATCGATGTTGGCCCCGACGTAGAACACGGTGAACAACAGCGCGAGAACGCCCGTGATAACGCCATTGGCGATCCACATGGGTTTGGCACGCAGGACGCGGAACGGGTGAATCCCACTCATGACTTACTCCGGTCTCGGACAACACGCTCATATCCGGAGAGGGGCAGACAGCTTCATTGCAGTCCGGCGACCCTCGGAAGGTTCAATCTCGGCACACACGGCCGTCGACGCAGAACCGGAGATGCAGCACCCCGCCGGGACTCTGACCGATGAAACCGGTCGGTTTCAGACTCATTGTAAACCGATCGGTTTACAAATTCCAAGTCGAGGCGCTGGCCCCTGACCCCGCAGCGCGAGGAAGCCGCGTGCCGGCGCCACCCCTGTCATCGGGTGAAGTGCCTGACCACGCTCGCGGAGAAGGTCGGCAGGGAGCGGTACGACGCCGAGTTCACCAAGGCGGTCAACGGCACCGGGATTGAGTCGCATACTCCCTGGGAGCGGACCGCGACGGCCGTGAAGCAGCTGAGCAAAGCCCGGTGACACTGGCGCCTCATCAGACCATCAGCCCGAGGGACATGCGGCGTGGGCATACGGTGGCGGGACAGCCGGCCCAAGACCGTCCCAGCCAAGCCAAATCCCCGCTACACTCCCCACCGTCAGGCCGCTGACCAGGAGGAATACAGAAGCCCGGCGGGAGTACCAACTGGACCGCCGAACCTCCGATGGAGTCCGCGCTTGCCGGAGGCGTCTTTCGCCAGCCGACGACTCGTCAGCCGGCTCATTCGGCTCCGTAGCGATGCGGGTCTTATGGCTTGAGCACTGCCAGCACGTCGTCGAGCGGAACGTCGGCGGGGTCACTCATATCGAGACCATCGAACGTCTGCCAGATATAGGACGCCGTCCCGTTCTCCCGCAGTGGATGAAAGTCGGCCAAGTCCGGAGCGTCCCGGAAGGCGTTGAACGCCTCTTCGGACTCCCATTCAACGAGAAACAGAACCTGCCGTGGCGCGAGGTCACCGGCTACGTTGTCGCGGAAACGGCCAAACGCCACCATTCGACCGCCATATTGTGGAGCCACTTCGGGCAAACGGCTGAAATACGCAAGGTATTTCTCCAAGTCGGTCACGTCAAACATATTCAGGGCGTAAAACTTCTTCTGCGAATTCGCACTCATTGCGAATACCCTCTCCGGTCTCAGGAAATTAGTGTTCGCTGCTCTAGGCGGGCGCGGGGTACCGGCAGCAGGACGCTGGCATCGTTGATGATGATGTTGACGTCGGTCGCGATTTGCGCCATCTCGGAGACCGACTGTGAAGAACGCACTTCCAGGGCTCGGGTGAAGACTGAGGTCCCGGGAATCTGAGTCGCTTACCGTGCCGTTGGGTACGTCTTTTTGGCCCCACGCGGCGCACAGCCTCGTCGACCAGTGTCACGCCGAGGCCAGACTGCTGCACCGGTCCAATGGCGCAGACGCCACCAGGCAACAGCCCGCCGCAGTCACTACCGACGGCCTCCGCCGACAAACCTGCTGGATAGATCACGAAACCGCACTGCAGTACTAGGTCTGCGTGTAGGTCAGTTCACTGCGTCCACCTCGTCCTCCGACACCTCCGTCAGCTCCACGTCGTAGACCAGCGGGCCGTCATCCACCCTCACGTGCCGGGCCCGCGAGCCGTACGGGGCCGCTGTCGCCGACAGCAGATACGCGCTCGGTGCCGGGACGGAGAGGATGTACGAACCGTCGGCGAGGGAGGTGACGCGGTCCAGTTGACCGCCGCCCATGGAGAGCAGGGTGACCGTCGCGCCAGCCACCGGCGCGCCTTCCATGTCACGTACGAAGCCGTGGACCACCGAGGCGCCGCCCGTCGACAAGGCCGGTTCCGCCGTCTCCTCCTTCGGTTCCACCGCGAGGTGCGGCAGGCGCTTCTCCAGGCCCGCCGGGAGCCACCAGTTGGAGTTGCCGAGCAGGTGCATCGCGGCCGGCACCAGGGCCGTACGGAGGATGAACGCGTCCAGCGCCACCGCCGCCGCGAGGCCGACGCCCGCCATCGCGCCCTGCATGTCGCCGCTCAGGACGAAGGCCGAGAAGACACAGATCATGATCAGGGCTGCGCTGTTGATGACCCTGCTTGTTTCCGCGAGACCGACGCGGACCGCCCTCGCGTTGTCCTTCGTGTGCACCCATTCCTCGTGCATACGGCTC
Organism: Streptomyces sp. 2A115; assembly: GCF_052245575.1. Classification (NCBI taxonomy): domain Bacteria; kingdom Bacillati; phylum Actinomycetota; class Actinomycetes; order Kitasatosporales; family Streptomycetaceae; genus Streptomyces; species Streptomyces sp. 2A115. The sequence goes on from NZ_JBQQCG010000101.1 coordinate 30,208, forward strand.
ACCAGGAACACCTGGTAGTCCATCGAGAGGCCGAAGAGCAGCGACAACATGATGACCGGGAGGATCGCCATGATCGGGCCCTCCTTGCCGACGCCGAGCAGTTCCGTGCCCCAGCCCCACTGGAAGATCGCGACCAGTACGCCGAAGGAGGACGCCGCCGCGATCAGGTTCATCAGCGCGGCCGTCAGGGGGACGACAAGGGAGCGGAACGCCACCATCAGGAGCAGGAAGCCCATGGTGATGATCGCCGCCACGAAGTACGGCAGGCGGTCGCCCGTCACGGCCGCGAAGTCCTTGAAGACCGCCGTCACCCCGCCTACGTGGGCCTCCGTTCCCGAGGCCGGGATGACCTCGTCCCGCAGGCGGTCGATCAGCTGGTCCGTGGCCTCCGACTGGGGGGACGTCGTCGGGACCACCTGGATCAACGTGATGCCCTGGGACGGGGGTGCCGCCGCTGCCCGGGCCACGCCCTCCGTCGTGCGGATCGTCGAGACCAGGGCGTTCGCGTCGCCCTTCTCCACCACCACCTGGAGCGGGCCGTTGAAGCCGGGGCCGAAGCCCTCCGCCAGCAGGTCGTACGCCTGGCGGGTGGTCGTCGACTCCTGGTGGTTGCCCTGGTCGGTCGCGCCGAGACGGATGGAGAGGACGGGGAGCGCGAGGATCGCCATCGCCACCAGTGCCATGGCCGCCATCGAGCGCGGACGCCTTTCCACGTACGACGACCAGCGCGCCGCCAGGCCGCTCGCCTCGGCCGGTTCCGGTCCCGTCGCGGCCAGCCGGCGGCGCTGCCTGCGGCTGAGGACGCGCACGCCGAGGAAGCCGAGGAGGGCCGGCAGCAGGGTTGTCGCCGCAAGCACGGTCAGGACCACCGTGAGGGAGGTCGCGATGACCACGCCGTCCAGGAAGCGCATGTTCATCACCAGCATTCCGGCGAGCGCGATGCACACCGTGCCGCCCGCGAACAGCACCGCGCGACCTGAGGTGTTGAGCGCCGTCACCGCCGCTTCCTCGGGCTTCATGCCGCGCAGGATTCCTCGGCGATGGCGCGTCACGATGAACAGCGCGTAGTCGATGCCCACGCCCAGGCCGATCAACGAGCTGAACAGCGGGGCGACTTCGGGGACGTCGGTGACATGGCTGAGCAGCGATGTCGCCATCAGGCCGGAGCCGAGGGCAGCGATCGCGACGACGAGCGGCAGCAGCATGGCGAAGAGCGAGCCGAAGGCGAGGAACAGGACGACCGCCGCGGCGACGATGCCCACCAGTTCGGCGATGCCGGTGGGCGGTGCCTGCGCCCTGGTGATCGCCTGGCCGCCCAACTCGACCTGGAGTCCGTCGCGTTCCGCGGCCTGGGCCGTGTCGACGACATCCACGATCGTCTCCTTGGGCACCCCGTTCGCCTGCTCGGTGAAGGTGACCTGCGCGTAGGCGATCCGCCCGTTCTCGCTGATCTGGGCCGCGCCGCCGGAGGCGTACGGGCTGGTGACCTCGCCCACTCCCGCCATCTTGCCGATCTCGGCGAGCGCGGGCTCGATCCGGGACCGTACCGACTCGTCCCGCACCGTGCCCTCGTCGACCTTCCACACGACCGTGTCGGTGTCGCCTGCCCTCTGCGGGAATGCCCTCCCCATCAGGTCGAACGCACGCGTGGAGTCCGTGTTCGGGAGGGAGAAGCTGTTCGCGTAGTTCGTGCCCGCGGCGGAGCCCGCGAAGCCCAGTCCGAACACGGCCCCCACCCATATCAACAGAACCACCAGCCGGTGCCGATAGCACCACCGCGTCAATGCTTCCACGCTCAACACCCCTTGTTCGTCACGTCGGTTCGTCCCCCCGGTTCTGGCAACAGGATTGGGGGCCCGCGCGGGCGCCGACACATCCTGGCCATGCTCGCGCACGCCTTCCTCTCGGCGATGACCGCCCACGCACTCGAAAGGGGGGAGGCAGAAACGGTTCGAGCAGCCTCGTTCCCCTCACCGTGGCAGAAATCCGACGGCTCTTGGACCTTGTCCGTCCTCCCGCAGTCCGGCACCAGCCGCCCACCCGTCGGCTCCGCTGGTCCTACTGGCGCCGTCGCCACCAGGCCGTCGCCCGCCACTGCCACTACCAGCGACGCACCAACCCCGAACGGGTGAGTCACGAACCACGGCCACCCTGACGGGAAGTCAGCTCGATAGACTCCTCAAGGGCCGCTTGACCAGGGCGAATGGAGAAGCACGACTGCAGTACTAGGCGGTTGCCTTACGGCGTCGCACGGAAAGCCATCCGTACTCCTAAGCAATGGGGGTTCGGAAATCGCCCGCTCCCGCGACGAGAAACCGATCGGTTCCATCATCGTAAACTGATCGGTTTTCGCGCGCAAGTCCGAGCGAAGAGGCGGTGTTCGGTGCGCCCGACAGCGACCAGGCGGCCGCCTGACGCGGGCTGGAAAGGTCACACGAGTCTGACCGGCCCGGCGCCGATGGGCAGGCGGACCAGGAGGTAGGGCTTGCGGCGCAGGTCCTGGCCCTCGTGGAAGGGGGACAGTCGGTTGAGCTGGTTGGCGATGGCGTACAGGTGCCGGTCCGAGGCGACGGACAGGGTGTCGACCCAGAGCAGGTCGGTCCCCTGGGCGAGGGTCCGGTAGGTGCCGTTCGGGCTCCTGCGCCAGAGGGAGTTGTGTTCCAGGTCGCCGCCGTAGAGCCGTCCCTTGTCGTCGCTCTCCAGGCCGTCGGCCATCGGCTTGAACCCGAGGTCCTCGACCGTCGCCGCCACCTCGGCGTTGGTGGCGTCCGGGTCGGCGAGGGCGTCGGTGGACACGCTGTGCAGCCGGCGGCTGGACAGCGGGCAGTAGTAGAGGCGCGTGCCGTCGGCGCTGAGGGCGATGCCGTCGGAACCGGTCTCGTAGTGGACGGGCTCGCCGCCCGCGGGGCGGACCATGAAGGGCTCGCCGTCGATGACCGGAAGGAACTGCCGGTCCGGGAGTACCGAGGGGTGCCCGGTCAGTCGCCGCCAGGAGCGGCCGGTGGCGAGGTCGACCACGATGATGCCGTTGGAGCCGCCCGAGTCGGTGATGAACGCCATGCCCTGGGCGCCGCGCCGCAGGTCGAAGCGCACGTCGTTGGGGTAGCTGTTCGCCGGCACCACCTCGGGCGGGAAGAGGATCTTTTGTACGATCCGGTCGGTGCGCAGGTCGACCGCCACGAGCTTGGGACCGCCGTAGGAGGACCCGGCGAACAGCGGGCTTCCGGTGTCGAGGACCCACAGCCGGTCGGCCCCGTCGACGACGACGCTCTGCACCGACTGGAAGTGCCCGGCCAGGTCCAATGCGTCCTGGCGGTTCACTTCGGCGTCGGGGTAGGCCACCGGCTTCCCGCCCCGCAGTTCGGCAACGGTGAACGGGACGTCGTCGCCCCAGCGGGGAAAGTTGACGAAGACCCGGCCGCGGCGCGAGACGGTGACCCCCGTCGGCATCGCGCCCCAGAAACGGGCAACGACCTCGTAGTGACCGGTAGTTGAACCGGAGGGGGAGGCGGAGGCGTAGGCGGGGCCGACGAGTTGGGTGGCGGCCAGCGACGCGGTGGCCGCCGTAAGGAACGTACGTCGTTTCATGCGAGCGTCTCCTGCTGAGTCAAGTCGCCGGAGGGTGCGGCGAGTTGCCGCATCACCTCGGTGCGTGGGGGGAGGGGGGATCGGCCCGGACGCTGCCGGGGCCGGTGGAGGACGCCGCCTGCAGCAGCCGCTCCCGGGGAGTCGGCTTCGCCCGGGTGGTCAGGGCGAGCCGGAGCCCACCTGGACGGCAAGTACCTCCTGCGTCCTCCCATCCGAAGCTGTCCGCCGAGGACATCGCCTGCGGCTACCGCCAACTCCTGGAAGGGGAACGGGGTCAAACGGCCGGTGGACCTGGTGCTCTCAGGTCCACCGGGCTGCCGGGCGGGTCTTCGCGACCATGCTGCGGTCCCCCGAGGAGACCATCGCGTGAATGGGTACGGTGCTGACGCTCATGAGCGTCGCGAGGCCCCGGCGGCCCTGCTGGCGGGCGAGCGCCGGACCCACGATGTGCATCAGGGAGGTGAGGGCCGGCATCGGACGCCCGAAGAGCGTGATCTCCGTGATGCGTGCCTCGTCGTCGAGCCGCAGCATCTGCGCCTCCTCGAACGGCTGGGACCCCACCCGCGCCCGGTAGACCAGGGCGTATGTGTCGCCCTCGCCGGTCTGGGTGTGGTAGTGGATGTCCTTGACCGCCGCGAACGCCGCGGTCAGGAAGTCGCGCAGCTGGTCAGATCCCTCGAAGCGGAACTGGTCGGTGAGCGGCGAGCTGAGCACGACGTCCCGGCTCAGGCACGCGACCGCGGCGTCGACGTCACCGCGTTCCTCGGCGGAGCGCCAGCTCGCGACGGTGGCGGCGGCGGAGTGCAGGGTCTCGGACATGGGTCTCTCCTGGTATCGGCGGCGCGATGAGGTTTGCGGCGGGTGCTGGGTGCCGGGTGGCGGGTGTCAGTCGGTGAGCTTGTTCATCGTGCGGATCTGCCTGTCCAGGACCCAGGCGGGGACGAAGCGGAGCATGCGCGCGCGTCCGGCCATGGGGCCGGCGGCGTAGCGCAGCTTCGGCTTGGTGTCGGTGGCTGCCGCGACGATCACCTTGGCGACCACGGCGGGGTCGTCGCCGGCCTTGATCGCCTCCTCCATCAGGCGGTCGAAGACCTGCCGCTGGTCGGCGTAGGTCTGCAGGGGGGTGTCGGGCTTGGCGCTGTTGGCCTCGAACCCGGTGTTGGTGTAGGCGGGTTCGACGATGAGCGAGCGGACGCCGTACTTCCGGACCTCGTGGTCCAGGGACTGGGAGTAGCCCTCGATCGCGTGCTTGGACGCGCCGTAGACGGCCATGTAGGGGGCGGGGATGAACCCCTGCACCGACGAGAGGTTGATGATGCGCCCGCGTCCCCGGGCGCGCATGTGCGGCAGGACCTCCTTCACCATGCGCATGACGCCGAAGACGTTGATGTCGAAGACGCCCTGGGCCTGCGCGAGGGAGGTTTCCTCGGCCGCGCCGATCGAGCCGATGCCTGCGTTGTTGACCAGGACGTCGATCCGCCCGAACCGGTCGATCACCTGCTGGACCACGGCGGTGACCGACTTGTCGCTGACCACGTCGAGGTCGAAGAACGTCACCCCGCCGAGCGGGGCGACCCGTGAGGTGTCCCGGCCCGTGCCTGCCACCTCGAACCCCGCCGCGACCAGCGCGAGCGCGGTCTGCTTGCCGATGCCGGAGGAGGCGCCCGTCACGAGGGCCACCGGTCGATTTGTCGTCATCATGCGCTCCCGAACTCGCCTGGGAAACCGATTGGTTTCCTCTTGGGCTCACTGTAAACCGCTCGGTTTCCAATCCGCAAGCTCAAGCAGCGAACTGATCGCAGACCGCGCCACCGGCCGGCTTCAGGTTGAACTGACCGGCGCCCGCCGGCATGGCGGCACGGGCCGGATGAGCAGGCAGGAGAGACGGGACAGCACCACCCGCGCGATGCGATCGCGAGTTCGCGCTCAAGGGCTACTACGGCACCTCTGCCGAGGCGATTGCCAAGCGTGCCGGTGTCACGCAGCCGTACCTCTTCCGACTCATCCCAAGCGAGAAGGCGATCGCCGCCCTGTCGCGGAGCACGTAAGACGCCCGCCTGGCGTTCGAGAGCACGACCAAAAGGACGAAGGGCACGAGCGGGCCACCCCGCGCCATGTGCAGCGCAATGGCGATCGGATACACGCGGCCGCCTTAAGCACACCCGAAACGCTCAGATGCAGATGTAGGGATACGCCGTCGTGCCAGCCGCCAGGCGGTACAGGGACTGGGGTCGAGAGACGCAGGCACTTATCGCGCCTGGGCTTTTGCGGGTGCCCAGCGGTAGCGACAACAGCGGTCCGACGCGGTTCGGACCTCGGGGGCCTGCGCGCCAGCGGGGCGCGCAGGCAGTGGGTGATCCCCATCGTCTAGCAGCTCCACGACGCAATGGGGGCCCGTCATGGTTCACAGCGGCTCAACCCGATCGCCTTGCGTCGCTTCCGGATGGACGATGGGCACGGAACCCGTCCAACAGTCGATAGCCAGCAGGTGCACCGGTGCTGAACTTGAGCCCGGCGGCGGGTGCGGTGTACTGCTGCGGGCCCGCGCCCATGATCGACGGCGTGCGACGCGCGTTCGGTGACAGCCGCGCGTCAGCCCTGCACTTCGAGCGTTTCGCCCCGGCCCCGATCACGGACGGCCGTCCCTTCGAACTCCAGCTGGGCGACACCGGACGGGTTCTGCCGGTGCCGTACGACCGCTCCGCCCTGGATGTTCTCCACGAGGCCCTGCCGGACCTGCCGTTCTCCTGCCGCCAGGGGTTCTGCGGCACCTGCCGGGTACGGGTGGCCCATGGCCATGTCGATCACCGTGATCGCCGGCCCACCGCCACAGAACGTGCGGCCGGCGCCATGCTGCCCTGCGTCTCGCGTGCACCGGAAGGAGAGCGGTTGGTGCTGGAGGTGTGAGCGATGGCCCGAGCGCCCCTCGAGGAAGTCTTGCGTGACGCCCTCGCATGCGTAACCGAGTTGTGTTCTTGGTCGAGCGTCCCGCAGAAGTTGATCTACCGCACGGCGCTGCGGCCGCCCTATGCGGACATGGAGCAAAAACAAGACAAGGCCCTCGGCGTACGCCTTCGTCGTCAGCTCAGCCCGCCCTCGCGCCAGCCGGATCTCGCGCAGGAAGCGGTCAGCGTCCTCGACGACCTCAAATTCGTCATCCACCACGGTCCAGTACCGGAGACCCGAAGGCATCCGTACAGGAAATGCACGCACTTGTACCCCAGTCCACGAGTCGATCACAACGATCCACCGCAGAGCCACACCCCCAGAGACCCTGTCCTACGACCTCAACGAGGAGGTGACGTACGACGTCACACCACGGCACCGAAACCCCCAGAGAACATGGGCCGGGTGCGGGTGCGGAAGTACTGTGCCATCGAGGACCGTGAGGTCACGCACGACGAGATCGGCAAGGGCTACGAGCTGTCCAAGGACCAGGTCATCCCGGTCTCGGATGATGAGCTGGCTGACATGCCGCTGCCGACCGCCAAGGCGATCGAGATCGCGGCGTTCGTTGCCTACGAAGCGCGCGGGTTCGCAGAATCTGAGAGCAACTTGACGGGGAACCCGTCCACCTAGCTGGTGTTTTGAGGCTGAACACGACAGGTGTGGCATTTGCAGGACGTCTGTCGGGAACGACTCAGCACCTGAGTACTCACCCTGGCCCTTGAGCAGCGATGGTGTCCCTCGTCGTGGTGTACGGGATCAGCGGCTGGGAGTGCGCGGGCGTCTGCCCGGGGCGCACTTCCACGGATGGGTACCGCTCCCTGAACAGGAGGTGGGCCACCGCGTAACTCTCCTTG